>JANMKM010000497.1:0-2689 GCA_031372035.1 Rhodoferax sp.
GCAGTACAGGCATTGGGCGCAACCACGATGCACGGCAAGCAACTGGAAATCGGCTGTCCGGAACCCTTTGCAGTCGGCGTGGCCCTTGGCGACAGCATTGCCCTCAATGGCGCCTGCATGACCGTCACCCGTATCGAGCCGCAAACCGCACGGTTCTGGGTCGACATATCGCATGAGTCGCTGACGCTGACCGCGGGGCTGGACCAGCCCGGGGCTGTCAACTTGGAGAAGGCGTTGCGCGCCCATGATCGGCTGGACGGACATCTGGTGTCCGGCCATGTTGACGGCATCGGCCGGGTGACCCGCCTGGAGCCCGTAGGCGAAAGCTGGGAACTGCGCCTGCTCTGCCCTGCAGCGCTGGCCCGCTATCTGGCGCTGAAAGGGTCGATCACCGTCAACGGCGTCAGCCTGACGGTCAACCAGGTCACGGATACGGCCGAGGGTTGCGCGATCAGCATCAACCTGGTTCCGCATACGGTACAGCACACCACACTGGGCCTGCTGCGCTGCGGCTCATTGGTCAATCTGGAGATCGACCTGATCGCGCGTTATGTCGAACGCATGCTCGGACTGGCTGGTTCTGCCCCGACAAGCGCCACCGGAGCTGCGCCTTTGGTGGCCCAACCGCAAGGAGTCCTTGCATGAGTGCGCTGGCGAGTGTGAGCATCTCATCGGTGGAAGAGATCGTGGCGGACATGCGCGCCGGCCGGATGGTGATTCTGGTCGACGAGGAAGACCGCGAGAACGAGGGTGACCTGGTGCTCGCCGCCGACCACGTGTCCGCCCAGTCCATCAACTTCATGGCGCGCTTCGGCCGTGGCCTGATCTGCCTGACGCTTACGCGGGAGCGCTGCGAAGCCCTGCAGCTGCCACCGATGGCGGTGCGCAATGGCACCAAGCACGGCACCGCCTTCACGGTCTCGATCGAGGCGGCGCAAGGCGTCACCACCGGCATCTCGGCGGCCGACCGCGCACGCACTGTTCAGGCAGCGGTGGCGCCAGGCGCGCATGCCGACGACCTGGTGCAGCCTGGCCACATTTTTCCGTTGCAGGCCGTGGATGGTGGCGTGCTGATGCGTGCCGGCCATACCGAGGCCGGCTGCGACCTGGCCGCCATGGCCGGCTGCAGCCCGGCGGCCGTGATCTGCGAGATCATGAAGGACGACGGCACCATGGCCCGGCTGGGAGACCTGCAACTGTTTGCGGCCGAACACGGGTTGCGTATCGGCACCATTGCCGACCTGATCGAATACCGCAGCCGGGTCGAGTCGCTGCTGGAAAAGCTCGGCAGCCGCAGCTTGCACACCGCCCACGGCGAATTCACGGCCCATGCCTACCGCGACAAGCCGGGGCAGGCAGTGCACCTGGCGCTGGTGCGCGGCCGATGGACACCGGACACTGCGGTCGCAGTGCGGGTGCATGAACCGCTGTCGGTGATGGACCTGCTGGAGAGCAACCGCGCCATGCATTCCTGGGGCCTGGACGCCTGTCTGCAGCGTGTGGCCAGCGAAGGTGCCGGCGTGATCGTGCTGCTCAATTGCGGCGAGAGCGCTCTGCAGCTGCTGGCCCAGTTTGAGGGCACGGCCCGCGCCACCCACGGCCCGGAACGCGGCCGCTTGGACCTGCGCTCCTACGGCATTGGCGCGCAGATCCTGCGCGACTGCGGCGTGCACAAGATGCGCCTGATGGGCAGCCCGCGGCGCAGCCCGGGACTGGCCGGCTACGGCCTGGAAATTTCCGGCTACCTCGACCATTGACACTTCAGACCATTCGCAAGGAGCGACACATGTTTGGCGCAGACAAGGGAACACCGGATGCCGGCGACAGCCGGCTCGATGGCAGGCGCCTGCGCATCGGCATGGTCCAGGCCCGTTTCAACGAACCCATCACCAACGCCCTGACGGCGGCCTGCAGGGCCGAGCTGATGGCGCTGGGCGTGCAGGAAAAGGATATTGACCATGTGGTGGTGCCAGGCGCGCTGGAGGTACCGCTGGCTTTGCAGGCCCTGGCCGAGAAGGCGCGCTACGACGCGCTGATCGCCCTGGGCTGCATCATCCGCGGCGAGACCTACCACTTTGAGCTGGTGGCCAACGAATCTGGAGCCGGCGTCAGCCGGGTTGCACTTGATTACCAGCTGCCCGTGGCCAACGCCATCCTGACCACCGAGAATCTGGAGCAGGCCATCGCCCGCAAGCCCGAGAAGGGCCGCGACGCGGCCCGCGTCGCCATCGAAATGGCCAACCTGCTGGAAGCCATCTGATGTCCGAACCCACGCCAACGACCGGCAACCAGCGCCCGCCACGAGCACCACGCACCGGCCTGACCGCTACCGGCGCCCGCAAGGCCGGCAGCAAATCAGGGCGCAGCCGCGCGCGCGAGTTCGCCCTGCAGGGCCTGTACCAGCATCTGGTGGGCGGCAACAGCCTGGCCGAGATCGATGCCTTCACCCGGGATCTGCAGGGCTTCGGCAAGTCCGACGCCGAACACTTCCAGGCCCTGCTGCACGGCTGCATTGAAGGCGCCGCCCAGCTCGACGCCCTGATCCTGCCGCTGCTGGACCGCAAGCTGCAGGAGATCTCACCGATCGAACACGGCATCATGTGGATTGGCGCCTATGAGTTCGGCCATTGCCCGGATGTGCCCTGGCGGGTGGTACTCAACGAATGCATCGAACTGGCCAAGGAGTTCG
>JANMKM010000510.1:0-1543 GCA_031372035.1 Rhodoferax sp.
GCCGGTAAGCCTGCGCGAGGCAGGAAACACCGAGCTCAACAACCAGGTGTCGATGATGCGCGTCAGCCTGGCCAGCACCATCGCCGACCCTCTGGAGCGGCTCCAGGCGATCCGCCAGTCCAGCGCCGCGGCCAAGGCCACGTCGGCCAGCATGAAGTCGGTCACGCCTACCGATTTCCCCTCACTAGGCGCGCCGTGGCTGATCAGCGGCATGGCGTCGCTGTTTGGCCGCTCCAAACTGGCCAATAGCCTGCCACCGATCGCCAACGTGGCCATCTCCAACGTGCCTGGCCCCAAGTTCGCGCTCTACATGGCGGGCGCCCGGATGTTGACCTATTACCCCGTGTCGATTGCCGTGCACAGCATGGCGCTCAACGTGACCGTGCAAAGCTACAACGGGAACCTCGACTTCGGTCTGACCGCCTGCCGCAAGGCCTTGCCCGATCTGCCGGAGTTGGCGCATCTGATGCTGGCCGCGCACCAGGAGTTGCTCAATGTCTCGTCGGCCCCGGTGCCGGAAAAGGTCCACCATGTGCCGACGCCCGTGGTGGAGTCTGTAGCGGTTGCATCTGGGCCTGCCAAGTCGGCGGCGCCGCGAAAGGCGGCTGCAAAGCGGCCGACACCCAAGAAGCCGGCGGTGCCATTGAAGTTGGTCGCCCGGGCGACTCGCGCGCCGCGCGGTAGACGCGCCGCGGCAGGCTGAGTCGGATGCGCCGGTAGACTGCCGGCACGATGCAATTGCGCGCCGCCAATGTGGATGATGCCCCCGCCATCAGCGCCTTGATCCATAGCCACCTGGGCGAGTTGACCATCAGTGGAACGCGGGCCGGCGCCGAACGGTTTCTGGAGTTCGTCACGCCAGCGGCCATTCGTGGCTACCTGGAGTCGCCGCAGTTCCGTTATGTGGCCGCGTCAGCCGACGGCGCGTTGGCCGGCGTGGTTGCGATCCGCAACGGCACCCACCTGTACCACCTGTTCGTGCACCCGCAGTGGCAGCGCCAGGGCCTGGGACGGCGCTTGTGGGCGCATGCGCGCGAGGCTTTGATCGATCCCGATGCGGGCGTCCTGACGGTCAACGCGTCGGCCAACGCCGTTGCGGTCTACAAGGCCTTTGGTTTCGAGGTGCACGGAGCGCGCGTCGAGCAACATGGCGTGGCGTTCATACCCATGCGCCTGCTGGTCAGCGCGTCGCCGGTTCGACCTTGAGATCCCACCACGACGGAATGGCCTTGAACGCATCGGTAGGGTTGTCATGGACGACGGCGACGCCTTTCCAATGCAACCAGAGCTTCGGAGCCATCGTTGGCGAGCACATGGAAGTACGGTGGGTTGTGATCGACAGCCCACCTGGTAAGCTGCCTTCGCCCCGGTATCCAACAGCTGCCCCCGGATGGACCCCACCCACCACTATTACACCCAGCACGCAGCCGAGTTCTTCCACTCGACCGTCGGCGTGGACATGGCCCCCATCCGCCAGCGGTTCATCGCGCAACTCCCACCCGGCGCCCACATCCTCGATGCTGGCTGCGGCTCCGGCCGTGAC
>JANMKM010000521.1:0-15631 GCA_031372035.1 Rhodoferax sp.
GTCCGGCACGTACAGCACCTGGTGCGCCAGTTCATGAAAGATGATGCGCGCCAGTTCGCCTTCCGGATAGTGGATGAAGGTATTGAGCAGCGGGTCGCCGCCGGCCCAGTTCATCCAGCCCAGGGTGGAGTAGGCCGGCACGCCGTAGACATTGGCTTCCAGGCCCTGGGCGCGCAGCTGCTCCGCCAGTTCGCGGGCGGCGGCTTCATCGAAGTAGCCGCGGTAGCCCACGCAGCCGGTCACCGGAAAGCACCAGGTCTTGAGCACCAGCGAATACTGCGGCGCTGCCACCACGTTCCAGACCGCAGCCCGGCGTTGCAGATCGGCATAGCGCTGGTAGCTGGCGTTTTGCGGCAGCCCCAGCTCGGTCACCGCAAAGCTGCGGATGCGCCGGGCCAGGCCCAGGCGGGTCTTGAGCTGTTCGGGCGTCTGGCTGTCGGCCAGCCAGTCCTCGACCGGCCGGGCTGCGCGCAGCATCTGCAGGTGGCCACTGGCAGACTGCAGGTAGTAGCCGGTTTCCGCGCATCCGGCCAGGCACAGCAGCAACATGGCTGGAAGCCACCGGCTCAAAGGGGTATATTGAAGTCCGGTCTTCATGTCGGCGGGGGCGGTGGGCATAGGGCAGGCAGGGGCGGCAGCATGGCTGGTTCCCGCCCTTGCCGCAGTGTCCACCAGTTTACGGGTATGCCGGCCTGGCATGTGCCGCCCTGTGCGCCACTGCAACAACAAGCAAAGGGAATGGACACCATGGATGCACCGGACCTGCGCACTGGCCTGCTGGGCGCTGCGGCCCTGGTTCTGGCTTTGAGCCTGGGCAGCGCAGCGCATGCCGCACGGGTGGTTGCCGTCAGCGGTCACATCATGATCGAGCGCGAGGCCCGACCCTGCCGGCGGTTGTCGGTTCGCGCCTGCGTGAGGGCGACCAGGTCCAGAGCGATGACAACGCCGAGATGCTGGTGCGCTTCGATGATGGTGCCCGCATGGTCCTGCGTGCCGGCTCGCAGTTCGAGGTCAAGGAACTCAAGCTCAAGGGGCCGGCAGCGGCGCGGCAAAAGACGCTGCGCATCCTCAAGGGCGGCCTGCGCTACCTCTCGGGCTGGTCCACTGCCAAGAACAAGGTCGCTTTCGAGACCAACACCGCCACCATCGGTATCCGCGGTACCGACATCGAGATCGTGATCGCTGCAGACCCGGTGAATGCCAGCGACCCGGCCGGGACCTATCTCAAGGTGAACACCGGCGCGGCGACGATTGCCGCGGTGGATGGCACCGAGGTAGCGGTGGACCCGGGCCAGGTGGCACTGGGTAGCGAACCCGAATTGGTACCGCGCGGCCTGAGCGCTCGCAAGCGGCCGGCAGCGCGCAAGGTAGAAGGCGACGTTTCGGGTCTGTTCAAGAGCGGCCTGCTGGACAAGCTGCTGAAATAGGTTGACCGGCAGGTGGTGCCGGCATGCACCCCGAGCAGGACTTTCCTAGAAGCTGTCCCATCCGTCGGCATCGGTGTTGGCACCGGATTTGGCTGCGCGGGGAGCACTGGGCGCAGCCAGGGCCTGTTGCGGCCCCTTGGTCGTCGGCCTGCGATGCGCCAGCTGGGCCTTGGGCGCGCTGGCCAGGGGCTTGCGCTGCGGTGCCGGTGGCGCCGGCCGGGGTGCCGCGGCGCTCACAGGGTGCATCTGGTTCAGCTTGAACACCGCCACTGCCTGCACCAGCTCCTGGGCCTGGGATTTGAGGCTGCTGGCGGCGGCTGCCATCTCCTCCACCAGCGCCGCGTTCTGCTGCGTCGCCTGGTCCATCTGCTGCACCGCCTCGCCCACCTGCGCCACACCGCTGCTTTGCTCGGCGCTGGCGGCACTGATCTCGCCCATGATGTCCGTCACCCGCCGGATCGAGGCCACCACCTCGGTCATGGTGCTACCGGCCTGGTCCACCAGCGTGGTGCCCTGCTCCACCCGCTCCACGCTGGCGTTGATCAAGCCCTTGATCTCCTTGGCCGCTTCCGCACTGCGACCGGCCAGGCTGCGCACTTCGCTCGCCACCACCGCAAAGCCGCGGCCTTGCTCACCGGCGCGTGCCGCCTCCACCGCCGCGTTGAGTGCCAGGATGTTGGTCTGGAAGGCAATGCCGTCAATCACCTGGATGATGTCGGAGATCTTCCTGGAGGCTTCGTTGATACCGCGCATGGTGCTGACCACCTGGTTGACAACCTCGCCGCCCCGGGTCGCCACGGTCGAGGCGCTCATCGCGAGCTGATTGGCCTGGCGGGCGCTGTCGGCGTTTTGCTTGACGGTGGAGCTGAGCTCCTCCATTGAGGCGGCGGTCTCTTCGAGCGCGCTGGCCTGGCTCTCGGTGCGCGCGCTCAGGTCGTGGTTGCCCTGCGCTATTTCGGCGCTGGCTGTGGCCACGGACTCCGAGCCGGTGCGCACCGTGGAGACCACCTGTGCCAGGCTGGTCTGCATCTCACGCAGGGCTTGCTGCAGGTCAGCAGCCTCGTCCCTGCCAGAAAACTCCAGGCTTTCGTTCAGGTCGCCGCCGGCAATCCGCCGCGCGCTCTGGGACGCTTGCTGCAACGGTTGCACGATCGAGCGTGACAGCACATAGGCGAAGAAGGCACCGAGCAGTACCGCCACCAAGCCACCGACGATCAGGATGGTCTGCCCTTGACTCGCGCTTTCCTCGGCGGCAGTCAGTGAGGCGTCGGCTATCGCCTGCTGGCGCCGCTCCAGCGTGCTGATGGTTTCGCTGTAGGCTTCCGCCAGGGGCCTGAGCTCCAGTTCCAGCGCCACCACCACGTCCTCGCCCGCGGCCTTGCGCTTGAGCAGAGCCGCACGCGGCGTGCGGTAGGCCTCGCGCGCCTTGTCGATGTCGGCGATCAGGGCCTTGCCCTCTTCCGAAGTGACCAGCTCGATCAGCCGCTTGCGCGAAGCCGTGGATACCTCCGAGGTCTTGTCCATTTCGGCTTGCCAGACCGCGATCTTGGCCACGTTCGGATCGAGCATCGCGGCACGGGTACGGACCCAGTTCAGGTCAATGGTCTGGCGCCACTGCACCGCCATCCGGAGCTTCTCGCTGTCAACCGTGGCCAACTGGCGTGTGGTGGCGGCGAGCTGCTGCAGTCGCCAGACGCCTACAGCTGCGCTGCTGGCCAGGATCAGCAGGATCAGGCCGAAGGCCAATGTCAGGCGCGGGCCTATGCGCAGGTTGCGGATGTTGAACATCGGGGACTCCTCGTATTGGTTCTGGTAGTGCGCCGGACCATTGTCGGCCTGTATGGCGTTGGGTGGCAATCATGGGCCGGCAACTGCCCATCAGCCGGCGGTTGCTCAATCCGGCAATACCGCCGTGACTTCAATCTCGACCTTGGCCCGCGCCTCCACCAGCGCCGCGACCTGGACGCAGCTCATGGCCGGGAAGTTGCGGCCCATGACCTCGCGATAGACGCGGCCCAGTTCCTTCAGACGCGCGTTGTACTCGTCGCGGTCCAGGATGTACCAGGTCATGCGCACCATGTGCTCTGGCGTGGCGCCGGCCTCAGTCAGCACCGCCAGGATGTTGCGCAGCGCCTGCGCCGTCTGGGCAATGAAGTCATCGGTCTCGAACTGCTGCTGGCCGTTCCAGCCGATCTGGCCACCGACAAAGATCTGCGTGCCGCGGGCCGCAATGCCATTCGCATAGCCCTTGGCCGGCAGCCAGCCGGGAGGTTGCAGCCGCTTCATGGCTGGCGCAGCCGAAAGCGCTGCAGCTTGCCGGTCTCGGTGCGCGGCAGGCTGTCCACGAACACGATCTCGCGTGGATACTTGAACGGCGCCAGCGTCGCCTTGACGTGGTCCTGCAGGGTCTTGACCATGTTGGCGTTGCCAACCTGGCCGGGCTTGAGCACGCAGTACGCCTTGACGATCATGCCGCGCTCCTCGTCCGGCTTGCCGACTACGCCGCATTCGGCCACTGCTGGGTGTTTGAGCAGGGCGTCTTCCACTTCCGGGCCGCCCACGTTGTAGCCGGCGGTGATGATCATGTCGTCGGCCCGGGCCTGGTAGAAAAAGTAGCCATCGGCATCCTGGATGAAGGCGTCACCGGGGAAGTTCCAGCCGTCCCGCACATAGTTGGCCTGGCGGGCGTCATCCAGGTACTTGCAGCCCGTGGGGCCCACAACGGCCAGGCGCCCCAGTGTGCCCGGCGGCAGCTCCTGCCCGGCTTTATCGACCACCCGAGCCCGGTAACCCGGTACCACCCGGCCGATCGCGCCGCGGCGCACCTGGTCGCCAGCAGAGGAGATGAAGATGTGGAACATCTCGGTAGCGCCGATGCCATCGAGCATCTCAATGCCACTGGCCTCCTTCCACAACTGCCGGGTGGCGTCGGGCAGACCCTCGCCAGCGCTGACGCAGATGCGCAAGCGGCCGCGCCAGGCAGCCCCGGCGGCATCCATCGCCTGGCGGTACAGCGGCGCCATCTGGCGGTAGAACGTTGGCGCGGTGTAGCAGATGGTGGCGCCTACGTCATGCATCAGCTGCACCATGGTAGCCGGGGCATAAGGCTGGGTCGGGAAGTAGACCGAAGCACCGGCCCACATCGGGAAGATCAGCAGGCCGCCCAGGCCAAAGGTGAAGGCCAGGGGTGGCGAGCCCATCACGATGTCGTCCGGCGTGGCCTGCAGCACGTGGCGCGGCCAGGTTTCGCAGGCCGCCAGGATGTCGCGATGGGTGTGGACGGCGGCTTTGGGCTTGCCGGTGGTGCCGGAGGTGAAGGCCAGCATCGCGATGTCGGTGCCGGCGGTCGGGCAGGGCGTGAATGCGCCCTGGTGCCGCTGCAGCAGGGCTGCGAGGTCGGCGACACCACCGCTGCCGGGCTGTTCCAGGTTGCTGCCATCGAACTGCAGCAGATGGCTCAGCAGCCCGGGCGCCGCGGTGCTGGCCTGCTGCAGCTCGGCCAGCAGCCGGGCGTCGCACAGCGCCACCGCCGGCTGTGCCTTGTCCAGGATCTCGCCCAGTTCCTTGGCGCGCAGCAACGGCATGGTGGCCACCGCAACCAGACCTGCCTTGACCACGCCCAGCCACAGCAGCGCCATGCCAATCGAGTTGCCGCCTCGCAGCAGCACGCGGTTGCCGCTGCGCAGGCCCAGGTCGGCAGTGAGTACTTGCGCAACACAGTCCACCAGGGTGTGCGCCTGCGCATAGCTGAGCGTGGCCGCTGTCGAGCGCAACATGGGCCGCTGCATCACACCCAGTTCCCGCGCCCGGTTGAACAGCGCATCGACTACATTCAGCTGCTCGGGAAACTGCAACTCCGGCAGCTCAAACACGAGCGCGGGCATCTGACCATCTTCGGGCAGGCGGTCATGGACGAAGCGGTCTTCCTGTGCGCTGGTGATCATGTTCACGCCTTCAATACCGATTTGCCAATGATCAGCTGCTGAACCTCGGTGGCGCCTTCATAGATGCGCAGGGCCCGGATGTCCCGGTACAGGCTCTCGACCTTGGTGCCCACCTTCACGCCCATGCCGCCGTGCATCTGCAGCGCCATATCGATCACGCGCTGCGCGTTCTCGGTGGCGCACATCTTGGCCATGGCGGCCGCAGCTGTGTAGGTGCGCGCCGCTGGCGCGCTGGAGAGGTCGGTGCAGTCGCGCAGCCAGGCGGCGCGGTAGGTCAACAGCGCGCCGGCGTCGATCAGCGCCGCCATCTCGCCCAGCCGCGCCTGCGTCAGCTGGAAGTCCGCCAGATGCTGGCCGAACATGCGCCGGCCGCGGGTGTGGCCAATAGCCTCGGCCAAGGCCCGACGTGCCATGCCCAGCGCTGCCCCTGCGACCGAGGGCCGGAAGATGTCCAGCGTCTGCATCGCCAGCTTGAAGCCGCCATCCAGCAGGCCTACCAGCGCCGTGTCTGGCAGCTGGCAATTGTGCAGCCGCAGAGTGGCCAGCGGATGCGGTGCCATCACCTGGATGTGTTCGGAAGCGTCCAGCCCCGGATTGCCGGCATCCACCAGAAAGGCGCTGATGCCGCGGCTGCCGGCATCGGGCGTGGTCTTGGCAAACAGGCAGTAGTAGTCGGCAATGCCACCATTGCTGATCCAGGTCTTGGCGCCGTTCAGAACCCAGCCCGTAGCGCCATTTTCAGAGGAGAGGTCGCCTGCAGAGCCTATCGATACAGCACGGACCGCTACTGTTTGCATAGCGCCCACGTCCGAGCCGGCCTCCGCCTCGCTGAGTGCGAAGGCGGCGATGCGCTCACCCCGTGCCACGGCTGGCAGGTACAGCGCCTGCTGTGCCGGGCTGCCCGCCAGGGTGATGGCGCCACTGCCCAGACCCTGCATGGCAAAGGCGAAGTCGGCCAGCGGTGAATGGAAAGCCAGGGTCTCGCGCAGGATCACCAGCGCACGTGAGTCCAGACGCTCCAGCGCGCCGCCAAAGCGCGCCGGCACGCAATAGCGCAGCGCGCCCTGGGCGCCGAGCAGCCGAACCCAGTGCCGGCAGGCCTGCCGATCGTCACGCTCATCTACATCCTGCTGCGCCAACCAGTCGTGCAGCGGCTCGGCCAGTGCCCGGTGCTGTGGGCCGAAGAAAGGCAGGGCCAGGTGGTCCAGGGGAGGTGCCATCGGTGCCGGGCGGCTGGCGGCTTGCGGGTGCATCAGTTGCCTTCGAACACGGGCTTGCGCTTGGCGGCAAAGGCCTCATAGGCGCGGTGAAAGTCCTGGGTTTGCATGCAGATTGCCTGGGCCTGGGCCTCGGCCTCGATCGCCTGTTCGATCGTCATGCTCCACTCCTGCTGCAGCATGGTCTTGGTCATGCTGTGGGCAAAACTCGGGCCGGCGGCGATGTCCTGCGCCAGCGCCTGGGCCTGCGCCAGCAGGGTGTCACGCGGCTGCAGGGCGTTGAAAAAGCCCCAGGCCAGACCTTCGGTACCGGTCATGGCGCGGCCGGTGAACAGCAGTTCGCTGGCCCGGCCCTGGCCGATCAACCGTGGCAGCAGGGCGCAAGCACCCATGTCGGCGCCGGCCAGCCCGACGCGCGTGAACAGATAGGCCACGCGGCTGTGTTCGGTGCCGTAGCGCATGTCGCAGGCCAGCGCCAGCATGGCGCCGGCGCCGGCACAGATGCCGTCGATGGCGCCGATGATCGGCTGCGGGCAGTCACGCATGGTTTTGACCAGGTCACCCGTCATGCGGGTGAACTCCAGCAGCTCGGGCATCGTCATGCCAGTGAGCGGGCCGATGATCTCGTGCACGTCGCCACCCGAACAGAAGTTGCCGCCCGCGCCGGTGAGCACGATGGCGCGCACGTCGGTGCTGCGGCGCAGTGCGTAGAACAGGTCGCGCAGCTCGTTGTAGGAGTCAAAGGTGAGCGGGTTCTTGCGTTCGGGCCGGTTCAGCGTGATGGTGCCCACGCCTTGGTCGAAAGCCCAGTTGAAGTGTTGTGCCTGGAGCGCGGCGCTGGCGTCGAACTGCGCCCGCATCGGGTTGTTCTGGCTGATGTAGTGCTTCATGCTGTGGTGTCCGTCGTGGTGCTGGCCGGCGCCTGTTCGCCGCCGCTGCTGAGAATGCCCTGCTTGACCTTGCCCAGCAGGCTGTGCAGGGCGCTGACTTCGCGCACCGGCAGAGCGGCAAAGGCGTTGGCGATCCAGGCATCGTGCTGGCGTGCCATGGCGGCAAACTGGCGCCGCCCTTTCGCCGTCAGGCGGATCCGGCTGGCGCGGCGGTCGCCTGGCACCGCCACGCGCTGTACCAGGCCTTCGGATTCGAGCTGGTCGGTGACGCCGGTGACATTGCCGCCGGTGACCATCATCTGGCGTGACAACTCGTTCATCTTCAGGCCGGCGGGTGCGCGCTCCAGCTGGGCCATCAGGTCAAAGCGCGGCAGCGTGGTGGCGAACTGGTCCCGCAACTGGCTGCGTACCGTGCGCTCGATCAGCTGGGTGCAGGTCAGCAACCGCAGCCACAGGCGCAGGGTCTGCGGGTGCTCGGCTGTTGTGGTGCCGTGCAGGCGGGCTTCGGCATCCATCTATGCCAGACCTCCATCTGCTATGTTTTCAGGAGCTATTCGTGCCTGTTGGGAAAGCTCTGCAGCCATTTTCTGCTTCTGCATTTCACGGTACAGCTGATCCCGGCCGGGCCAGTAAGGTGCCGGCCAGTCGGTGCCGCGGGACTGCAACCGCGCCGCCTCGTGCAGGGTCCAGGCCGGGTCTGCCAGGTGCGGCCGGGCGATGGCACAGAGGTCGGCACGGCCGGCCGCAATGATGCTGTTGGCGTGGTCCGCCTCGGTGATCGCGCCGACGGCGATGGTGCGGATGCCGACTTCGTTGCGGATCCGGTCGGCAAAGGGCGTCTGGTACATGCGGCCGTAAACTGGCCGGGCTGCGCGCGTGGTCTGGCCGGAAGACACGTCGATCATGTCGCAGCCGGCGGCCTGGAACAGGCGGGCGATGGTGATGGCATCGTCCGGCGTGTTGCCGCCGGACGCCCAGTCGTGGGCCGAGATCCGCACGCTCATCGGCAGGTGGACCGGCCACGCAGCGCGCATCGCAGCAAACACCTCCAGCGGGTAGCGGCAGCGCGCCTCGATGCTGCCGCCGTAGCTGTCCGTGCGCCGGTTGGTCAGCGGCGAGATGAAGCTGGCCAGCAGGTAGCCGTGGGCGCAGTGCAGCTCCAGCCAGTCGAAGCCGGCACCCGCGGCGCGCCGGGTCGCGGCCACGAACTGTTCCTGCAGCTCTGCCATGTCGGTCAGCGTCATGGCCGCGGGGGTCTGGTTCTGCGCACCGTAGGCCAAGGCACTGGCTGCCAATAGAGGCCAGTTGGCGTGCGCACTGCCTGGTGGCAGTGGCTCGTCCGTGCCTTCCCAGCCCACCTGGGTCGAGCCTTTGGGGCCGCTGTGGCCGAGCTGGATGCCAATGCTGGCGCTGCTCTGGCTGTGGACGAAATCGACGATGCGTGCCAGCGCCTGTTGCTGGGTGTCGTTCCACAAGCCGGTGCATGCCGGCGTGATGCGGCCCTCGGGTGTCGGGCTGGTCATCTCCACCATCACCAGGGCGGCGCCACCCAGGGCGCGGGCGCCCAGGTGCACCAGGTGGAAGTCCTGCACCACGCCGTCCACTGCCTTGTAGGTGGCCATGGGTGAGACCACGATCCGGTTCTTCAGCCGGGTGCCACGCACCTGCAATGGCAGCAGCATCGGTGGCAGGGGTGTGCTGTGCCCGGCCATGTCTGTATCGCCCACAGCTTGCGCTGTGCCGTCTGCCAACTGCGCATTGGCACCGAGCCAGACCTCGTAACCCTGCAGCCAGGCCGGGTCCCGTAGCCGCAGGTTCTCGTGGCTGATGCGCTGCGAACGGGTCAGCAGCGAGTAGGCGAACTGCTCCACCTGCATCCCGGTGTAGCGCCACACGTTCTCGAACCACTCGGTCGAGTTGCGTGCCGCGTTCTGGATCTTGAGCACCTCGACGCTACGTCGTGCCTGGTAGCGCTGCAGCAGCGCTGCCATGTCGTCCTTGCCCACCAGCTGGTCGGCGCTGACGTCAAATTCGTCCGCCAGGTCGATCGCGTCTTCCAGTGCCAGTTTGGTGCCGCTGCCGATGGAAAAGTGCGCAGTGTGGGCGGCATCGCCCATCAGCACCAGAGGCACGGACTTGTCACCCAGTTGCAGCGCGTGGACCCAGGTCTGACAGACCACGCGTGGAAAGCGGATCCAGTTGGCCGAGCCGCGCAGGTGCTTGGCATTGCTGATCAGTGGGTGGCCACCCAGGTACTTGGCAAACAACTGCTCACAAAAGGCTATTGCCTGTGCTTGCTCCATTCGATCCAGGCCGTGCGCCTCCCAGACCTGCTGTGGCGTTTCGACAATGAAAGTGGAGGTGCTGGCGTCGAACTGGTAGGCATGGGCCTGGAACCAGCCGTGTTCGGTCTGCTCGAAGGCGAAGGTGAATGCGTCGAAGGTCTGGTGCGTGCCCAGCCAGACAAAACGGCACTGTCGCAGGTCGATGTCGGGCTGGAACACATCTGCATAGAGGGTGCGGATGCGGCTGTTCAGGCCATCGCCGGCGATCACCAGGTCGGCCTGGTACTGCAGTGCGGCGGCCTGCTCGTCCAGAACATCGGTCTCGAACGCCAGTTCCACGCCGAGCTCGATGCAGCGCTCCTGCAGGATGCCCAGCAGGTGCTTGCGGCCGATGCCGCAAAAGCCATGGCCGCCGGAGCGCACGCTGCGGCCCTTGAAATGCACCGCAATGTCATCCCAGTGGTTGAGCGCGTCGCCGATCAGGCCCGCGGTCTTGGGGTCGGCCTGGCGCAGGTTTTCCAGCGTCTGGTCTGACAGCACCACACCCCAGCCGAAAGTGTCAAAGGGCTTATTGCGCTCCAGCACCGTGACCCGGTGGCCGGGATGGCGCAGCTTCATCAGCAGGGCGAAATACAGGCCGGCGGGGCCACCACCGATGCACAGGATGTTCATGGACAAATAGTTTAGACTTAAACTATATGTTGTCAAGAGCCGCTTGGCGGAGTTCGGCGCAAAATCGGAATTTCACGCCAAGGAGCCTGCAGTGCTGTACAAATTCAAGTCCAAGGTCGCAGCCGACCTGATCATGCTCGAGCCCAACGGCCGGCGCATCCTGCAGCTCATCGGCAAGGACCCGGCCGCAGCCAAGGGGGTGATCATTCCGGAACAGATGCCGGCAGCCATTGCCGCGCTGGAGGCAGCTGTGGCCCAGGAAGCAGCCGAGCTGGCCGCAGCCCGGGCCCCGGACGACGGCCGTGAGCCGCTGCCGCCGCTCGCCGCCCTGCCGATCTCCCTGCGTCAGCGCGCCAAGCCCTTCATCGACATGCTGCGCCGCTGCCAGGCGGCCGGCGAGCCAATTGTGTGGGGCTGAGTCCCGCAGCTCCGAGCCTGCCTGCGATCAATCCACCTTCGCCCCGGAAGCCTTCACCACCGGCGCCCACTTCCTGATTTCCAGGTCGATGAATTTCGCGAACTCGGTCGGGGTGTTGCCGCTGGGTATAGCGCCCTGGCCCAGCATCTTTTCCTTGATTGCGGGGGTGCCCAGCGCCTTCAATACCTCCTGCTGGATCCGGTTCACGATGTCGGGCGGGGTGCCGGCCGGCGCCAGCAGGCCAAACCAGCTGCTGGCTTCGAAACCCTTGAGCTTGCCGGCCTCTTCCACCGTGGGCAGGTCTGGCATGGCGGCGGAGCGCTGGGCGCTGGTGACGGCAAAGGCCTTGAGCTTGCCGCCCTTGATCAGCGGCATGCTGGAGGGCAGGTTGTCGAACATCACGTCGACGTTGCCCGATACCACGCCCAGCAGCGCCGGGCCGGAGCCGGTATAGGGGATGTGCGTCATGAAGACGCCGGTCATGGTCTTGAACAGCTCACCTGCCAGATGGATCGAGGTGCCGTTACCGCTGGAGGCCATGTTGAGCTTGCCGGGATGGGACTTCGCATACTGGATGAAGTCCGGCACGCTGTTGATGCCCAGATTCTTCGCCGTGTCGGTGCCCATCACCATCACGTTCGGCACACCGGCCACCAGGGTGACCGGTGCGAAGTCCTTCTGCGGGTCAAAAGGCATCTTGCTGTAGAGCGATTTGTTGATGGCGTGCGTGCCCACGGTTCCCATCAGCAGGGTGTAGCCGTCGTTGGGCGCCTTGGCCACGATGTCGGCCCCCAGATTGCCGCCGGCGCCAGCCTTGTTGTCGACGATGAACTGCTGGCCGAAGGCCCGGGACAACTCCGGCGCCACGGCGCGCGCCAGGATATCGGTGGTGCCGCCGGGTGCAAAGGGCACCACGATGCGCACCGGCTTGGTCGGCCAGGCGCCCTGGGCCTGGGCGCCGCCGGCCAGGGTTGTGAGCGCTACGACAGCCAGCAATGTCAGGGTCTGGCGGCGTGCGTGGAATGGCGTTGGATGCTGTTTCATGCGGTTCTCCGGGTGAGTTGTTCGATCAGTTGGTTGCAGCGCATGGCCGTTCTGGCGCCAAGCCGTTGCGCCAGAGCGTTGGCATGGCTGATGATGCCGTCGTCAAGGGTGCTGCGGGCGTCGCCAATGCGCGCCGAGTCGTGGCTGACCGTACAGGCTGCCAGGCCATGGGTCTGCAGCAGCGCCAGCGCCGCGATACCGGCCTGGTCCTTGCCGCCGCCGGCATCGTTGAACACGGTCAGCAGCGGTTGCACCGCCAGCGCAAAGCGGCCGGCGCTGATGCCTCCGTGCGAGCCGCTGACCACGATGCAGTCTGCGCCATCTGCACCCAGTTCGGCGATCGAATCCGACAAGAACAATGTGGGGCTCCCGGTCTCGTTCATTGCAAAACGATGCCGCCATCGATCACCAGATTCGCGCCGTGGGTGAAGCTGGCCTGGGGCGAGAGCAGGTAGACAATGCCGCTGGCGATCTCAGCCGCCTGGCCGATGCGGCGCTGGGCGGCCAGTTGCTCGATGCGCTGGCGGTGCGCGACCTCGGCCAGCGGTGCGGCGATCATGGGTGTGTCGGTGGCGCCAGGCGAGAGCGTGTTGACCCGGATGCCCTGGGCTGCGAGCACCCGGGCCGCGTTCTTCGCCAGGGCGATCACGCCGCCCTTGCTGGCGGCATAGGCGGCGGTGCCTGAGAGGCCACCACCGCGAATACCAGCGATGCTGGCCACCACGCAGACAGCGCTGCCCGGCGGCATGTGGCGCGCGGCTTCGCGCAGGCACAACCAGGTGCCGATCACGTTGACGTCGTGGATCCGGCGGAACTGGGCAACGCTGATCTCCATGAAAGGTGTGGTGTCGACCACGCCGGCGCTGGTGACCAGGGCGTCGATCTGTCGCAGATGCAGCCTTGCGGCGTCAAAGGCTGCGACCATGGCTGCTTCATCGGCCACGTCCGCTGCAACAGCGCCGTGGCGTGTGCCGGGATGCTCCAGCTCGGCCTGCAGCGCCACGTCCTGCGCGCCATCGATGTTCAGGTCGATGCCGAAGGTGTCATAGCCCTGTGCCGCCAGTGCCAGTACCGCAGCCGCGCCAATGCCGCTGGCCGAGCCGGTGATGACGCAGGTGCGGTTCATTCGAAGTCAGAACAAAGAAGGCCGCTGGCCCTCGCGGAGCAGCGGCCGGTACCGAATCCAGTCAATGGCTCAATCGGCGTACACGCCAGCCGCCTTGATGATCGGGCTCCACTTGGCAATCTCGGCGGCGACGAACTTCTTGTGCTCGGCTGGATCGCTGCGCTTGTCAGCCACCACCACGGCACCCAGGCCCTCCTGCTTCTTGATGAAGTCGGGGTCTTTCAGCGCTGACTTCAGGGCGCTGTTGAGCTTGGCCAGTACATCGGGCGGCGTGCCCTTGGGTGCGTACAGGCCGTGCCAGATCGTCACCTCGAAGCCCTTGAGACCGGATTCCTGCATCGTCGGCAGGTCCTTGAGCGCTGGTGTTGTCAGGCGGGCACTGGTGGTCACGGCAAAGGCCTTGACTTTCTTGGCCTCGATCTGGCTGGTGGTGTTGGTGGTCTGGTCGCACATCATGTCGATTTGGCCACCGATCAGGTCGGTCATGGCAGGTGCCGTGCCCTTGTACGGCACCGTGGTCATGTCCACCTGCAGCGCGTTTTGCAGCAGCAATCCACACAGGTGCGAGGCCGAACCGACGCCGGCGTTGCCGAGGTTGATCTTGCCCTTGTTCTGGTTGATCCAGGCCTGCAGCTCCTTGAAGTTGTTGGCCGGCATCGAAGGCTTGGTGATCAGCGTCATGGGCACGTCATTGATCATGCCGAGGTACTCGAAATCGCTGTCCACCTTGAACGGCATGTTGCGTACCAGCGTGGGCATGGTGGACATGCCGATGTGGTTCAGCAGCAAGGTGTGGCCATCCGGTGTGGCCTTGGCCACCTTGTTCGAACCGATCGAACTGCCGGCACCAGCTGCGTTGTCGACCACGATGCTGATGCCGCCCAGCGGCTTGCGCATCGCTTCGGCCAGGTCACGCGCCACCCGGTCGGTCGGGCCGCCGGCCGAGAAGGGCACGACGAGCGTGATCGGCTTGGCGCCGGGGAAGCCCTGGGCGTTGGCAAACAGGGCGACGGCGGCCGCGGCCGCAACAAGAAGACGTTTCATGGCATGGGTTCCAGTGCGAAGATGACAAGAGTCTACGTTGCAGCGGCAGATGCTGCATCGCGGAAACTACTTAGCCGGAAGTTAGCGCCCGCCATTGCTGCGGGGCTTGATCTGGCGCAACTATTTGTAACTACGGGCGTCTTCGATGACTTTGCCGTCATTGGGCAGGCTGCCGGGCAACAACAGTTCCACATCGCCACGCAATTTGGTGACATCTCGGATGGCTTCGCCAATGCGCTGGGCCAGATCGTCCGGGCCGCCACAGGCGGTTTCCACCTGCAGCGTCATCTGGTCGTTGGCCATCTCGCCGCGTACCACCAGCCGCGCCTTGGCGACTTCCGGGAAGCGCCGGGCAATGGCTGCCACCTGGGACGGATGCACAAACATGCCGCGGATCTTCGTGGTCTGGTCAGCCCGGCCCATCCAGCCCTTGATGCGGGCATTGGTGCGGCCCGTGGGGCAGGTGCCGGTCAGGATCGCCGACAAGTCGCCCGTGCCAAAGCGGATCAGCGGGTAGGCCGGGTTGAGCGTGGTCACCACCAGCTCGCCCACCTCGCCCTCGGCCACCGGGTCGCCAGTACCGGGCCGCACGATCTCCACAATGATGTGCTCGTCCAGCATCAGTCCTTCGCGGGCCGCGGTCTCATAGGCAATCAGGCCCAGGTCGGCCGTTGCATAGCACTGGTAGCCAGCCACGCCGCGCTCGGCCATCCAGTCGCGCAGGCTGGGCGGAAAGGCTTCACCGCCCAGCATGGCTTTCTTCAGACTGGGCAGGGCCACGCCCATATCGGCGGCTTTCTCCAGGATGATCTTCAGGAAGCTGGGCGTGCCGATATAGCCGGCTGGTCGCAATTCGACCATCGCCTGCACCTGCTGCTCGGTCTGGCCGGTGCCGCCGGCAAACACGCTGCAGCCCAGGGCGTGGGCACCGGTTTCCATCATGGAGCCGGCCGGCACGAAGTGGTAGCTGAAGCAGTTGTGGATCAGTTCGCCGGGTCGAAATCCGGCAGCGAAGATGGCGCGGGCCATGCGCCAGTAGTCCACGCCACGTCCTTCGGGTTCGTAGATCGGCCCGGGGCTGGAGAAGATGCGCGGCATGGCGGGGCCGCGGTGCAGAGTGGAGAAGCCGCCAAACACGTCTTGCGCCACCTGCGCGCGCTGGCGCTCGAACAACTCGTGCTTGCGAACCACCGGCAGTCGCGCCAGGTCGGCACGGCTGCGGATCTGGCTGGCGTCAATACCAGCCAGCGATGCGCCAAAAGCGCTGCTGTGGGTCTGGGCATGGGCAATCTGGGTAGGCAGCAATGCCAGCAAATCGGCTTCGCGCTGTTCCGGGCTGCGGGTTTCCAGCGGGTCGTAGCAGTCGGTCATGGTGGGGTTGGGCTTGGATCCTAGGTTCCTATTCGTCATCCGTGCGCAGCAAGCGGCGCTTGGCATCGTCAAACAACTTGCGTTGCTGCACCGGCGTGTCCACGGCGTAGCGGTCAAAGCCGACACCGGCGTTCTTCTTCAGGTCTGCCAGCAGCGCGCCGTTGTCCTCGTGAAAATGCAGGAACGCCGACCC
>JANMKM010000542.1:0-4233 GCA_031372035.1 Rhodoferax sp.
GCTCCACTGCGTTCCAGGACTTCCCTGCGATGCTCGGCAACCAGGGCAGTTGCGCAAACTCGCCTTCGGCTCAAACAGCGCGCAACTGAGCGCTTCGCGCCGACCCTGGTTGCCTGCGCTTCTCGGCGTCGCACAGGCGCGCCATCAACTGCCCGCCCGTGGCTTTCTCGCAATGGGCTTGTCCGGCGACAAAATGACAGACCGAACATTGAGCGCCTCGACGAACGGGTTCGGCTGCATCGTCGCCGGCAAGGCTTGCTTCAAGCCACCTGGGCCAGAGGGAAACGAATCTCGACCGAATCAAAGGGCACCGATACCGTGCCGTCGTCGGACCGCTCGATCAAACCCAGCTCTTCGAGACGCGCAACGTCGGTGTGGACATTCGAGTAATTGCGCTCGGCTGCTTTTGCGAGTGCATAGACGCTGCACGCCCCGGTACGACGCAGTGTGTCCAACAGATCCAAACGTGCCGGTGTCAACTCTGCAAACAGCGAGCGCGCCGACTCGAAGCTCAGCCGGTAGTCGGGGGCGCGGCCCCGTCGAGCGCTGGCGACCTGCTGTGCCACCGCTTTGAAGATCGAACCCTTGCGACTGAGCTCAATGATTGCTTTCATGGGTCAACTCCATTCGTTCACATCGCGTTCGAAATCCGCCAGTAGCTGTTCGAGCGCCCCAAATGACGATCTCAACGATTGAACGATCGTCGCGGACTTCCTTGGCCCTGGCAACCAGCATCGCAGGCATGTATTGCATGGTAGCAATACAGTGGCTGCGCGTCTACCCCTTCGCAAACCGCAATCCAAAGGCTGCGGGTCAGGCCGGCAGCTTGCGTGATACCGGCTTGCGCGGCTTGTCACCCTGTGACCGGGCCAGCAGGTAGGCTCGGGTCTGGTCCCAGGAAACAGTCTTGCCGGTCGCCAGAATCTGCCGCCAGCGTTCGTCGGCAACGCGATGGGCAGCCGGCGTCATGTTTCGCCCTCCCAATAGTCGACGTTGGCGCTGGTCCGACCTATCACACCGAACGGATGCTCCGTCGCTGCGCCTACCTCGGCAAGATACTTGCCGGAATCCGGGTACTCACAGATCTCCGGTTCGTCCGTTGTACCAATGGCCAGGTACTTCAGAACTTGCGAGGACGTGTTGATGAGTTGATGCGGGTAGTCACGGCCTGGTGGGATAACAATGACATCGCCAGTCTTCACAGGGAGCATCTCGCCGGCCACGCGCAATGTCCCTTCACCTTCCAGGATCACGAACACTTCTTCCTGCGCGTGATGCAGGTGATATGGGCAGGCGCGTTTGCCGGGTGGTACAACGTTCACGCCCGCCGCGAGCTTCCTTGCTGCCATTCCTTCTGTGAGACGAGCGTGGCTGCACTCGTACTTCGGTTCCAGTGAGGCATGCCGAAGCTCGACCTCATTGACATTGCGAATCAGGCGAGCGGCCAGGTTGGTGAGATCGGTCATGAGCGGCTTCTCCGACGACTCTGTTCATTGGCCGGCGGGTGGTTGCCAAAGTTCCACCTTGTTGCCTTCCGGATCAATGACCCAGCCAAACTTGCCGTACTCGGAATCGTCGATCTTCTCAAGAACGTTGCAGCCTTCCTCGCGCAGGGCTTTGACCAGGGCGTGGAGGTCATCCACCCGGTAATTGACCATGAAGTTCGCGGTGCTGGGCGCAAAGTGGTCGCTTTGTTCTGAAAAGACAGACCATGCGGTTGTTCCGCCAACCGGCTTGCCTTCGCCATCGGTCCAATCGAATGCCGCACCACCCCACGCCTGGACATCGATGCCGAGGTGCTGCTTGTACCAGGCCTGCAACGCGGCAGGGTCCTTGGCTTTGAAGAAGATGCCGCCAATGCCAGTGACTCGTTTCATGGAAGCTCCAAGGTCGGGTGGTGGTAAGGGAGAGGATGCATTCTGCAGTCTGGTGTGCTGGTCAGGCCCCTGGCCCGTGGAGACGCGCCGGATGGGCTTCCTGCCACAAGCGAATGAATTCCCTGGGGTCCTCGGGCGACGCCTCATACAGCTTGACGCCTTCCGGGAAGACAAACCACGGCAGCGCGCTGCGAACGAACTGGTGGGCGATGGGCTTGAACTCCCCGGCCTGGTGCAGCGTACCCGGCCGAAGAATTGCAAGCGTCGGCCGATGGACCGGCTCTGACCACAGGCGAATCTCGCAGGCCGGGCAAACCAAATTCTTGCGCTCCCGCCCGTCATTGGCGATCGACGAAACCAGCTTCGGAGTTCCATCCAGCACTTCGAGTGCATCGCGCTGTACCCACATGGACAGCAACAGCGCGCCGCCAGAGCGGCGCTGGCAATCCGTGCAATGGCAGGCATAGAGGGTGAGCGGTTCAGCGTTCAACTGGAACCGGATCTGGCCGCACAGGCAGGAGCCTTGGTAGGGTGGCGACATGTGTGGACATCCTGTTCGCGAACCCTACTACCAAGACTGAGCCGTCGCCGCAGACAACCGGCTTGCGCAAGATTGGTTGTTCGAGTCGTGCAAAGGGCTCACCAAACTCCTCCTCGCACGCTTCGCTGCTTCAGTTCTTCCGCCCATACGGGACTTGCAGTTGCCAGCGCGTTTCGCAACGGCCAGGACGGCGCGGTCTCAATCAAGTGGAGCAGCGACCAGGCAAGGCCAAAACAGTCGTCAGGCCCAAACACCTTCGCGAGCTCGCCAGCCTCCTCATCACTCACAGGTTTGGCAATGGATTTCAGCGCACGTTCGTAGTGCTCGACTACCTCGGGCGTAGCGTCTGGCTCTGGAGGAAATGGCCCGAGTGCGACCAACGCTTTGACTTCATCACGCATGACTTCAATGAATCCCGCAACACTGCGAAGTAGCAACGCCTGATGCTGGGTGCCAGCGCCGCGGTGGTTGGAGATTTGCCATACGGGTCAAAAGCTTACCGCACACCAGCCTTCGAGCGCCAGTGAATATGGGAGTCGGAAAAGTCGTGACGTCAGTGCGGGACGGCAGCCAACGACAACGCGTCAAAGCCATGGGCGGGCAGTTGATGGCGCGCCTGTGCTCAGCCGAGAAGCACAGGCAGCCAGGGTCGGCGCGAAGCGCTCAGTTGCGCGCTGTTTGAGGGGCGCAGCCCCGAGTTTGCGCAACTGCCCTGGTTGCCGAGCATCGCAGGGCAGTCCCGTAACGAAGTGGAGGGACCAAGCACTCGAAGCGCCGGCAACTGCCTGCCCCTGGCTTTGCCCACCATGTGAGCTATTTCGTGCCAAACATCCGGTCTCCGGCATCGCCTAGGCCGGGCAGGATGTAGCCGTGGTCGTTGAGCTGGCGGTCGATGGCCGCGGTGTAGATCGGCACGTCGGGGTGCGGCTGTTGCTTGGTGGCTATGCCTTCGGGGCAGGTGAGAAGGCACAGGAACTTGATCGACTTTGGCCCGATCACCTTGATCCGGTCCACGGCGGCCACGGCCGAGTTGCCGGTGGCCAGCATCGGGTCCACCACGATCACGTCGCGCTCCTGCATGTCCTGCGGCATCTTGAAGTAGTACTCCACGGCCTGCAGCGTCTTCGGGTCGCGGTACAGGCCGATGTGGCCGACACGGGCGCCCGGCACCACATTGAGCATCCCGTCCAGGATGCCGGTGCCGGCACGCAGGATCGAGACAAACACCAGCTTCTTGCCGTCGATCATGGTGCCGGTCATGGTCTCCAGCGGAGTCTCGATCTCCACCGGTTGGGTCGCCATGTCGCGCGTGACCTCGTAGGCCATCAGCATGCTCAGCTCATTGAGCAGACGGCGAAAGCTGTTGGTGCTGGCCTCCTTCTTGCGCATCAGGGTCAGCTTGTGCTGCACCAGCGGATGCGTGATGACGTGTACGTTGCTTTGCTCGGTGCTCATGGTGGGTGCCTCGTGGACGAAAGGGGGATGGCTTGGCGGGCGGCAGGTTCAGCGCCGGCCACCAAAGATGCCGCCCAGCACACCCCGGATTATCTGCCGCCCCACCTCACGGCCGACAGCACCGGCGGCACTCTTGAACAGCTGCCCGAACAACGGCAGATTGGCGAATTACTGGACGTCCATAGAAACGACCTTACTGCCCTCGAGGTTGGGCTACTAAAACTCCACGATCTCAAGTCTGGCCTAATGCACGACCTGCTCTCCGGCTTGGTTCGCGTTTCAAGCGGCGGCGCGCCAGAGGTCGCCGCCAGTGTCTGAGTATTTCCACGTCGAGAAACCGTTTCTCGATCAGGTTGCGGC
>JANMKM010000593.1:0-12000 GCA_031372035.1 Rhodoferax sp.
CGGCTTCACCGGGCTGCTCGACTTCTCGAGCGACTACCGGGCCACCGGGCCGTTCTGGGAAATGCACGTCGGCGGTGCCGCGCTCGACGGCTTCCTGGCGCTGACGGTGCCGTTTGCCGTGCATGGGCTCATCACGGCGCGTACCCGCTGGCACTGGGCCTTGGCGGGGGCGGCCTGCGCCCTGGGTGGCTACGCCTG
Organism: Rhodoferax sp.; assembly: GCA_031372035.1. Taxonomy (GTDB): domain Bacteria; phylum Pseudomonadota; class Gammaproteobacteria; order Burkholderiales; family Burkholderiaceae_C; genus CAISIP01. Next base: position 199 of record JANMKM010000593.1, read on the forward strand.
CCTGACCACGTTCTCCCGTGGCGTGTACCTGGCATTGCCCGTCGGCTTGTCGTTGCTCTTTGGTTTGCTGGCTCTTCAGCGGCGCCGCGCCGGTACACCCGGCGCATTTGCCGATGGAGCCCTCGGCGTGAGGCAGGGCTTGTTGGCTGCGGTCTTGCTTATTGCCGGCTTCACTGTCTGCGCAGGCTGGATGTTTCAGACCAGCGGCTACCGCGGTGCCCTGGCCTTGCTGGGGGTGACCGCGCTGGCGCTGCCGCTGGCCGGCGTGGTGCGGGCTACGCCGCGTGCGCTGCGGTGGTTAGGTGTGGGCTTGGGGTTGCTGCTGGGTTGCGTCGCCTGGGCGGCTGCGGTGTTTCTGTCCAAGGGCGCCTATCTGGCCTACGTGGGGGCGGCGGGGCTGGCCGCCTGGATGGTGTGGGTTGCGCAGCACCGTGCGGGCTCAGTCAAAGTGGCCGGCATGCTGGCCCTGGCTGCGTTTGTGGCGGCGGCCGCTTCGGTGGTGCTTGTGGGCTGGCATTGGGGTGGGGTGCCCGCCATCGGCGCCGCTGCGGCTGGCGCCCTGGCGTGCCTGCTGCTGCTGGCAGGCGGTGCCATGGGGTCGCAGCCGCTGTGGCCACAGGCGCTGCGCTGGCAGGCTGGCATTGCCGGCTTCATGGGCCTGGCAATCTTTGTCGTTGGCATCTTTGGCGGCGGGGCCTATATGGGTGGCCGCTTTTCCACGGGTGGCCGGGACCTTGACGACCGCCTGACCCATTGGAGGCTGGGTATAGACATGCTGCGCTCGCCGGGCGACTGGTGGCTGGGCAAGGGCCTGGGGCGGTTTCCGGCCGGCTACTTTGTGGCTGGCGACCCGCAGGCGCATCCGGGCGACTACCGGCTCAAGCATGACGGCAGCAACGCCTATCTCACGCTGGCCGGTGGCTTGCACATCAACGGCTGGGGCGAGATCTTCCGCATCACCCAGCATGTGTCGCAGCCGGGGAGTCCGGCGGTGGTCACGGCCGTGGCGCGGGCCGAGAAGGACTTGCAGCTGCACTTCGAGGTGTGCGAGAAGCACCTGATCTACGGCCAGGGTTGCATCGCCGAGGAGGTGAACCTCAAAGGCAAGCCCGGGGTGTGGCAACCGGTGCGGGCCGAGCTCAAGGGCGGTGCCCCGACCCGCGGCGCCTGGTACGCGCCGCGCCTGCTGGGCTTTGCCGTGGCGTTGGAGACCCGCGGCGGCATGGCCGACCTGGACAACCTGGCGCTACGTAGCGCCGACGGCCGGGAACTGCTGGCGAATGGTGATTTTTCCAAAGGCATGGCGCACTGGTTCACCTCCAGCGACCGCTACCACATGCCATGGCATATGAAGAGCATGGCCATGCACACGCTGTTTGACCAGGGTGTCGTGGGGCTGGCACTGCTGGCGGTGCTGTTTGCGCGCGCGCTGTGGCGCACCAGCATGGGCAGCGCGCGCAACCACGCGCTGGCGCCGGTGCTGGCTGCCAGCCTGGCAGCCTTTGCGGTGGTGGGTTTGTTTGACAGCCTGCTGGACGTGCCGCGCCTGGCCTGGTTGTTCTATTTCCTGCTGCTGCTGGCTCTGACGCTGCGCAGCCCGCAGCGGCCATTGCCGCTTGTGAAGGCAGGTGGATCAGTGGCTGGCGTACCCGTGGTGCTACTCGCGGTTTGCGTGATTTTGCAGCCAGAGCCCGCGCAAGCCCAGGTGCAGGGGACAGCGCAAGATGCGCGGCCGCTACTGCGCGTGGGCGCCAGCCGACAGGTCAAGACCATGGCCGAGGCGGCACGCCTGGCCAAGCCGGGGATGCTGGTGGAAGTGGACGCCGGCGACTACGCTGGCGACGTGGCGGTCTGGACCCAGGACGACGTGAGCCTGCGCGCGGTGGGTGGGCGCGTGCGCCTGGAGGCGGCTGGCGCATCGGCCGAAGGCAAGGCAATCTGGGTGGTGCGCGCCAGGCGCTTTTCGGTGGAGGGTTTCGATTTCTCAGGCGCCCGTGTGCCCAGCCGCAATGGCGCCGGCATCCGCCTGGAGGCAGGCCAGATGCGGGTGCGCGACTGCAGCTTCATCGACAACGAGAACGGCATCCTTACCAGCAACGAGCCGACGGTGGAACTGGACATCGAGCGCAGTGAGTTTGGCCACAACGGCCACGGTGATGGCCAGAGCCACAACCTGTACGTCGGCGCCATTGCGCGCTTTGCCGTGACCGCCAGTTACTTTCACCATGCCCGGGTCGGCCACCTGCTCAAGAGCCGCGCCGCGACCAACCTGGTGGCCTACAACCGCCTCACCGACGAGACCGGTGGCCGCGCCAGCTACGAGCTGGAGTTTCCCAACGGGCGCCTGGCCTATGTCATCGGCAACATCATCGAACAGGGCCCGCTGACGGATAACGAGATCATGGTTTCGTTCGGGGCCGAGGGTTACCGGGGACCGGTGAATGCGCTGTACCTGGTCAACAACACGCTGGTGGACAACCGCCCATCTGGCGGCATGTTTCTGCGGGTGGTGCCGGGCAATGTGGATGTGTACGCCGTGAACAACCTGCTGGTAGGCAAGGGCCAACCAGACCTGGGCGGTGCCGGCGTCTACCGCAACAACTACCGGGTCGAGCGCAGCGACCTGGAGGCGCCAACCACTTGGGACTTCCGGCTCAAGCGCGGCTCCGCGCTGCTGGGCACGGCAGTGGACGCGGGCAGCGCCGGCGCGCAGCGCCTGATGCCCGAGAGCGAGTACCTGCACCCCCGCAATACGCGGCCGCTGGCTGCGCCGGCGTTGCTCCCGGGGGCGCTGCAAAGCACGGGGCCATGACGTTGCCGGCCTGGGAGGCAACAGACGGCGCTATGTTTTCAGGAGCGATCCGTGCTGTATTTATGCGCCTTCCGGCCGTTTTTTCCAGTGAAAAACAGGCCAAAATGGCCTTTTCAGGGCTTCAAGCGCGGTCAAAACGGCCGTTGCGCTGGTTCAGCCACATGCGCGCCCCCCAGCGCGCCAAGCTGGTGTCCCAGGGTGTGAAGCGCGGTAGCTGAAACAGGTCGTCGCCGGCCTGCGCGGCGCCGGCTGCTGTGCTGACCGCCGCGCGAAAGCCCAGTTCGCGCGCCATGACGACATGCCTGGCGTCATAGTCGCGGTGCGGCTTGCCATTGGGATAGGCCAGCACGTCCACCGGGGCATCCAGAATTCCTTCCAGCGTCTGCTTGCCCTGGGCCAGTTCGTGCCGTGCCTGCTCGGGCTCGATGGCCGCCAGGATGGGGTGGTTGACAGTGTGGCCACCGATCTCCATGCCGGCGTTGTGCAGATCGCGCACCTGTTGCGAGCGCATCATCAGCGTGCTGGGCAGGGTGGTCACGCCCGTGACAGCCTGCAGTTTGGCGATGGCCAGTTCGCGGGCCTCCAGGGTGAGGTATTTGATCTTCGGCAGCAGGGCGTCGATGGCGGCGCGGCGCTGTGCGGCATTGGCAACTGGCAGGCTGCCCAGGTTAAACGCCGACAGGTCAACCTCGCTCAGGGTGCAAGCGCGCAGGCACTCAATGACCGAGTCGTTCCACATGCGTCCGCCGTCCAGAAAGCCAGTGGAGACAAAAAAGCTGGCGGCGAGGCCATGGCGTTGCAGGAGTGGCAGCGCCACTTCGGCGTTGTCGGCGTAGCCGTCGTCAAAGGTGATCACCAGAGCGCGCGCCGGCAATGCGTCTGCAGCCAATGCGGCAGCCGCCCGACCCAGCGTGAGCACCTGAAAGTTGGCCCCCACGAAACCTAGCAGCGCATCAAAACGGGCGGCATCCGGTTCGCCCGGAAACAGCGGGTCGGTGCTGGCATGGACGCGGTGGAAGATCAGGATCGACAGGCGCGGCGTACCCAGCTTGGCCTGGAGTCCAAAGGCCGTGCGGGTACAGAAACTGGCGAAGGCGTTCATGGGCGTTGAAGAGTGCCGCAGTGCGCTGTGCAGATTGTCAGGCCGGGGACGCAGGGGCTGCGTCGGCAATGCGGTGAAACAGCCGCAACTGGGCGTCGGTGGTGGCCTGCCAGCTGAAATTCTCTGCGTAGGCGCGCACGCCGGCGCGCTGGGGGTAGGCGTCGAGCAGCGCCTGGATCTGCATGGCAAAGTCATGCGGCTCGCGCCTATCCACCAGGAGCCCGGCCACGTCGGCCGCAACCACCTCGGGTGTGCCCCAGATGCGGGTGGCCACCACCGGCGTGCCGCAGGCCATGGCTTCCAGCAGCACGTTGGCCCAGCCCTCGCGGCTGGAGGCCAGAATCAGCGCGTCGGCCGCGCCGTACCAGCGGTACAGGTCCTGGTTGGGCAGGGCGCCGGTGAACCGGACGTTGCCCTGCACGCCCAGCTTCTGTACCAGAGCCTGCAGAGCCTCTCGCTCCGGACCTTCGCCAATGATGACCAGTTGCGCCTGCGGGTGGCCGGGCAGGAGCTCGGCCAATGCAGCGATGGCAATGTGGTGTCCCTTGCGCTCGATCAGATGGCCCACAGACAGCAGAATGGGGCTGCCGGACAGACCCAGCTCGGACCGGGCTAGGGGCTGCGGGCTGGGGCGGAACCGCGCCAGGTCCACGCCATTGCGCATCACCAGCAGGCGCTCAGGTGGCAGACCCCAGTCGCACAGCACGTCCATCAGCGCGGCACACACGCCTACCGACGCTTGCGCGCCCCGTGCGGCCCAGTGGATCATCTTGCGGGGCAGGGTGTGCTGCGGTATCAGGTTCAGGTCGGTGCCACGGGCGGTGACCACATAGGGCTTGCCCAACCATTTGGCGACGATGGCGGCCGCCACACCGTCGGGGTAGTAGTAGTGCGCGTCGATCAGGTCGAAATCGAAGCCCTCACGCTGCAACTGACGCACGGCGAACATGGCACCGAGCGCCATGCTCCAGGGTGCCAGGTGCATGCCCACCTTGGGCGGCAGGAAGTAGCGCGGGTGCAGAACGTCGATGCCTTGGCGGGTTTCGCGTGCGGGCGTGCGGGCCATGAGTGCGTACTCGCCGAAGCGCGGGTGGGTGGAGAAGAACCAGGGCACGGGTGCCACGACCCGGGTTTCCACCTCGCCACTGGCCAGCAATTCACGCAGCCGGGTTTCCACAAAGATGCCGTGGCTGGGCCGGACGCTGCTGGGGTACAGCGTGGAAAACAGCAGCGTGCGCAACTTCCGCGGCATTGCGCTAGGGGAAGCTGAGGCGATCAGGCCGCGACGGCGGTACGGCTCTGGGGAGCATCCACGACGCAGCGCAGGAAGGCGTCGAACATCAGCAGGGTCCAGATGGGTGTGCTGTGGTCACGCACGCCCGATTCATGCTGCTTTAGTATGGTGTCAATCGCGCCCTGGTTGAACATGCCGGACTCGGCCATGCGGCCGTCGATCAGCGCGCTGCGCAGGCGCTCGCGCAGCGGCCCGCGGAACCAGCGCGCCAGCGGCACGGCAAAGCCCATCTTCGGGCGGTAGAGCACGCTGTCGGGCAGGTGTGGTTCCATGGACTTCTTCAGCATGTACTTCTGCTCCGAACCGCGCATCTTCAGCGAAGAGGGCAGTGTTGCCACCCATTCGACCAGCTTGTGGTCCATGAGCGGTTCACGCACTTCCAGCGAATGCGCCATGCTGGCGCGGTCGACCTTGGTATTGATGTCGCCCACCAGGTAGGTGTGCATGTCGATGTACTGGATCAGCCCCAGCGGGTCGTCGGTGCCGGCGCGCGCCGCATGGCGCATGAACACTTCCTTGGCGTTGTAGCCGCCCAGTTCGGCCTTGAAGGAGTTGCTGTACAGCTGCTCACGCATCGGGTCCCGGATCAGCGACATGCTGTGGAAGTAGGCCGCTACCGAATCGCGCGCCATGGCCTCGAAGGTGGTCTTGGCCCGAAACATCCGCGGCGCCCAATCGGCCTTGGGGTACAGGCTGCCCAGTGCGCCGAACACCGGCTTGCGCACGCCCAGCGGCAGCGCAGCGCGCATGCGCTCTTCCATCAGGTGCAGCTTGTAGCGCCGGTAGCCGCCAAAGGTCTCATCTCCGCCGTCACCCGAGAGCGCCACCGTGACATGCTTGCGCGCCAGTTGGCACACGCGGTAGGTGGGTATGGCGGAGCTGTCGGCATAGGGCTCGTCGTAGAGCCGGGCCAGGGTGTCGATCAGATCGAAATCGTCGCTTTCCACCAGGTCGACACGGTGGTTGGTGTGGTAGCGGTCAGCCACCAGCTGGGCGAATTCCGATTCATTGAAAGAGGGGTCGGAAAACGCGATCGAGCAGGTGTTGACCGGCGCCCCGGACAGACCGGCCATCATGGCCACGACGGCACTGGAGTCGACGCCGCCGGAGAGGAATGCGCCCAGCGGTACCTCGGCAATCATGCGCAGCCGTACCGATTCCTGGAGCCGGGCAACCAGTTCACTGCAGGCTTCCTCACTGCTGATCTGCTGGTCCAGGCTGAAGCGCACGTCCCAGTATTCTTGCGGCTCCTCGATGACAGCGCCGCGGCGGATCACCAGCGTGTGGGCGGGCGCCAGCTTGCGTGCCTGGCGAAAGATGGTGCGCGGCTCTGCCACATAACCCAGGGCGAAATACTCCTCGATGGCGCAGGGGTCGACGTTGCGGTTCAGGCCACCGTGGGCCAGCAGCGACTTGAGTTCCGAGCCGAACAGCAAGGTACCGTCTTGCAGAATGGCGTAGTGCATCGGCTTGACGCCCAGCCGGTCGCGCGCCAGAAAGAAGGTTTCCTGGTTGCGGTCCCACAGGGCGAAGGCGAACATGCCGCGGAAGCGCTTGACACAGTCGCGGCCCCAGGACTCCCAGGCGTGCACGATCACCTCGGTATCGCTGCGGGTGTGGAACACGTGGCCCAGAGCTTGCAGCTCGGGAATGAGCTCCTGGTAGTTGTAGATTTCGCCGTTGAACACCACCACCACCGAGCCGTCTTCATTGAACAGTGGCTGCTGGCCGGTGGAGAGGTCGATGATGGACAGGCGCCGGTGGCCCAGCCCGACGCCCGGCTCGATGTGCAGGTCGCCCTCGTCCGGACCGCGGTGGTGCTGCGACTCGTTCATGCGCTGCAACACGGCGCGCTCGATATCCCGTTTGCCCTTGGTGTCGAAGATGCCCGTAATGCCACACATGGTCGTTACCTCGTTTGTTCGCTCAGCGGAGCGGGAACTGGCCCCCGGTCCAGAAAGCGGTCGTAGATGCCCTGATAGGTTGCCACCATGGCTTCCATGCTGAACTTCGCCAGCGCTTCGGCCCGGGCCGCGCGGCCCATGGTCAGAGCCCGTTCTTCTGATGTCGCCATCTGGATGATGCTCGCCGCCATGGCTTGCGGGTCGTCTGCTGGCACGATGTCACCGGTACGGCCATGGCTCACCAGGTCTGCATTGCCGCCAACGCCGGTCGCGATCACCGGCAGCCCGCTCGCCATGGCTTCCAGGATGGTATTGGAAATGCCCTCGGCCAGCGAGGGCAGCACAAAACAGCTCAAGCCGCGCAGGATATCGGGCACGTCGTTGCGTTCACCGGGAACCCAGGCCAGTTCGGCGGCGCCGCCTGCCTGCAGCATGGCAAGGCACTGCTCACGCAAGGGCCCGGCCCCGATCAACACCAGCCGTAGCCGACTCTTTAGCTCCGGGCGCAGTTCCAGTGCCAGCAGAAAGGCTCGCGTCAGGGTTAGCTGGTCCTTGACGACCTGCATCCGGCCGATGGTGCCTAGCAGCCAGTGCCCGGGCGCGGCAAATGGACAGCCGGGAATGGGCGTGGGCGCTTCCCCGGCCGGATGGAAGCGCACCGAATCCACGCCGTTGTAGGCCTGGGTGATGCGCTGGGGCGCAACATGCACGCGCTCGACCAGGTACTGCGCCAGATCCCGCGACAGGGCAATGTAGTGGCTCACGAACGGCCGGTAGAAACGCCGGACCCGCTGGTAGGCACGGTTCGAGCCATCCAGGTCGCCAACTTCGCGCCCGTGTTCGCCGTGTACACGCACCGGCACACCGGCAAGCCAGGCGGGTAGCTGCACCTCCAGAGCCGCGAGGTTGCGGCTGTGGACGATGGCCGGGCGCAGGCGACGGAACAACTTGAACAGTGCCGGGTAGAGCCAGAACCCCTGGCCCGGGGGCTTGTGCAAAGAAACATACTGCACGTCGTCGCGCTGGATGCGCTGGCGGAAGTCGGTCACTTCGGTCAGCGCCACGATGGCATGGCGGTAGCGGTCCGCCGGCATGTGATTAATGAGGTTGACGACCCCGTTTTCCAGCCCGCCGGTATCGAACCGGTACATCACATGCATCACCAGGGGCCGAGGGTCAGCCAGCATGTGTGTACCTGCGGCAAGTTAGAGGCGCCACACCTTGTGCCCTGCAGCTTCGATCGCGGAACGGTCAAATGCCGACTTGACGTCGATGAAGACGCCACCCTTGACCAGCTTGCGGCTAATCTCGTCCAGGGACAGAACAGCAAATTCTTTGTGGGCTACCGCCGCCACGATGGCGTCGGCGCGGGGCAAGTCGTCCCAGGCCAGCAGCGGCACGCCGTACTCATGCACCGCCTCGTCCGACCTGGCCTGCGGGTCGGTCACGAACACTTCCACGCCGAAGGAGCGCAACTCGTTGATGATGTCGATGACTTTGGAATTGCGCAGGTCGCCGCAATTTTCCTTGAAGGTCAGGCCCAAAACATTGACTTTGGCGCCCTTGACGTAGCTGCCCGAGGCGATCATGAGCTTGATGGTTTGCTCGGCAATGAACTTGCCCATGCCGTCGTTGATGCGCCGCCCGGCCAGGATCACCTGCGGGTTGTAGCCCAGCATCTCCGCCTTGTGCGTCAGGTAGTAAGGGTCCACGCCAATGCAGTGCCCGCCCACCAGGCCCGGCTTGAAGCGCAGGAAATTCCACTTGGTTCCGGCCGCCTCCAGCACCTCGGTGGTGTCGATGCCGAGCTTGTCAAAGATGATGGAGAGCTCGTTCATCAACGCGATATTGAGGTCGCGCTGGGTGTTCTCGATCACCTTGGCGGCTTCCGCGGTCTTGATCGAGGAGGCGCGGTGGACACCGGGCACGATGATGCGTTCGTACAGTTGGGCCACAGCCTCCAGAGTCTGCGGCGTGTCGCCGGACACGATCTTGAGGATCTTGGTGAGCGTGTGCTCCTTGTCGCCCGGGTTGATGCGCTCTGGTGAATAGCCGACAAAGAAGTCCTGCTTCCATTTCATGCCGGACTCGCGCTCCAGCACCGGAATGCACACATCTTCGGTGGCGCCCGGGTAGACCGTGGACTCGTACACCACGATGGCGCCCTTTTTCATGTGCCGACCGACGCTGGTGCTGGAGCCGATCAGCGGCCCGAAATCCGGAATGTGCGCGGTGTCGACCGGCGTTGGCACTGCCACCACAATGATGTCGGCCTCGGCCAGTGCAGTGGCATCGGTGGTGTAGACCGCGTGGGTGGCCAGTTGCAACTCTTCGTCGGGCAGTTCGCGCGACGGGTCCACCCCGCGCTGGCAGGATTCCACCTTGGCCTTGGAGATGTCAAAGCCGATGGTGCGCATTTGCTTGCCGAACTCCACCACCAGCGGAAGCCCAACGTACCCCAGACCAATGACAGCCACGACACCCATCGCAATACCTCTTGAAATTGTGCTTTTTGATTGTAGATGCCGGACTTCACCTGGCTGAGCGAGTGCGCTGCAACAAGGCTTCAACCGTGGCGTAGTTCGCGGAAAGGAATGCATCCAGCGTGGCGTCGGCGCTCTTACCCGGCAGTTTCGGCGTGTAGATCACAACCACAGCCGATTCATCGCCGCGACCCAGCAGGCGGTACCAGGCGCCGTACAGCTTGGCCAGATGGTCGTTGGCAGTCCATGTGCCATTGATCCAGTAAACCTGCCAAGCCGACAGCAGGCCGTTGCCTGAAGGGCTGACCGGGCCACCGATGTATCGAACTTCAGCAGTGCGCAGAGCTACAGGCGTGCCGGCCAGTGGGGTTGTGCGGGAGCCGCGGGTGACGGGGACCCACTTGGAATCCTCAATCTTGGCCATCAGGTTTTCCGAGCTCACCAGCTTATGCCCGTAGTCCTGGTTGCGGTAGTAACCGACGAACATGCCGACCGCGGCGGTACCGTTGGTGTAGCTGGCATTGAGCTCGCTAGAAGGATTGTCGAACGATGGTCTCCAAACCGGTTCTGCCTGGGTTGTGGCGGCCCATGTTCCGGACAGTGTGGCTGGCGCCGTCAATTGGGGGTTGACACCCACTTGGGCGCCTTTGATTTGCGACTCTGCGACCAGCGGCAGTGTTGCGATCAGGGCAAGCGTCCCGGTGGCAAACCAGACAGCGCCAGGATGCGCAGGCTTGGTGGCGGGCGTGCCCGGCACAGGTGCGGCGGCCGGTGTTTCCGAATCTTCCGCCCATCGGGCACCGATCATGAACAACAGAAAAATAACGATGCCGAAGAAAACCCAGCCATAAATGATGTGGTCGACCCCGGTGGCAATCTTGTTGTTGGACAAGTGGCCCAGCATGACGATGATGTAGGCCCGCATCCAGTTCGCGATGATCGGCACCAGAATCGAAAACCCGACAAAAATGACGCGCCGGGTGGTAGACCGGTAGTTGAGGTAGGCGAACAGCGTGCCCACAGTCAGCGAGGCAATCAGGTAGCGCACGCCGCTGCAGGCTTGCACCACCGACCAGCTGCCTGACGGAATCACAAACCGCAGCCCTTCGCGATAGACCGGAATGCCGGTGAGCCGAAGCGCCCACACGGTCACATCCGCGGTCCAGTCCATCAGCTGGGGCATGACAAATTCACCGATAGGCACGGCAAAGAACAGGAATGCCAGGGGAAAGATGATCAGCCGCGCCACTGCGCCGCCGAGCAGCGTAACCACGCACAGGACGACCATCACCGTCATGGCAAGCTGCGTCACTGACTGGACGGCGGCCAGATCGGCCATCAACCATATGAACGCCGTTGCGCCAAAGGGCAGCAGCCACCAGAGCGCGGGACGTGGCGGCAACTGCGCGATGACAGCGCGCTGCCGCCAGACCAGCCAGAGCACGATCGGCGGCACGATGAACCCGTGGGTGAAGGTCTCCGAGCGCATCCAGATGGAGACCATGGCGCTGGCCGTATCCCGGTACAGCACCAGCACCCACAGGATTACCAAAGCGAGGGCAATGGCGCTGGTGCGCCAGCCTGGTGCGCGTAAAGCGTCGCTCGCCGGGGTCACGTTTGTGTCAGCCAAGGTTGCGCACCACATAGGGCCCGAGCCAGTTTGCCAGTGAGATCGGCATGCGTTGCCATACGGATATCAGGAGTTTGTACTTGGCGTTGGCCGGATTGTTCTGGGGAATGGAGTCGCGCTTGTAGAGGCAATACTCATAGTGCAACGGGCGGGCCTCAAAGCCCCAGTTCTTCTTGAAAGCGTAGGAGCCCGTGTTTTGCTTGCTGCGCCCGTAGTCAAAGACCTTGAGCCCACGGGCACAGGCGCGGCGCATCAGCTCCCAGTACTTGAAGTCATTGGCGGCCAATTCCCTGGCCGACTCGTCGTCACCTGCGTAGTAGGGCAATACTTCGTCCCGAAAATAGAAACTCAGCACGCTGCTCAGGGCCCGCCCCTCGGGCGTGCGCACAGTCAGAATTTCGCAGTCCTTGCCAAACTCATCACATAGGGCCTTGAAATAGGACCGTGGCATCGCGGGAGTACCGTGTCGGTGCACGTTGTCGGCATAAAGAGAGAAAAAGCTGTCGACATTGCTGTCGATGGCACTGACTAGACCATTCTTGATCCCCTTGCGCACCATGGCCCGCTGCTTGCGCGG
>JANMKM010000659.1:0-5241 GCA_031372035.1 Rhodoferax sp.
GGTGTCGTCGGCTTTGGCATCGGCTGAGCAGGCGCTGCCGATGAACAGCTCGCTGGCTTCGGGCTTGGGCGGCTCGGCCATGGCGGCGGATGAGAACGGCCGAAACAGCGGGTTTCGCCTGTCGCCTCGCCGCACCTCGTCCTGCCAGTCTTTGGACAGGGACGCCCCCAGCGTCACGCCCTGGGACTGCCCGGGCTTGAGCGTGAGCACCAGGTTCCAGGGGGCTGCCTTGAGTTTCAAGGTGCTGCCATCGGCCAGCGGGTAGCGCCGGCCGCCCTGCTCGATATGGGCGTCAAACACATAGCGCGGTGACTGCTGCGCTGCCGCCACCATGGTCTGCTCGGCCCATGCGGCAAAGGCCTTGTCTTTGGTGGAAGCGGCCGCCGCATACAGGTTGCCATGCATCATGGGTGCCGGCTGCTCGCTGCGGTCATCAAAGGGCAGCACACTGGCGCCGCGGCCCATCAGCCACTCCACCAACTCACGCTTGCCAAAACTGGCTGCGGCTTCGATCGGCGTCTGGCGCTCGCCCGGCACACCGTCCACCGGCGCGCCGGCCTCCACCAGCCGCTGGGCCACGCGGGCATAGCCCTGCTGCATGGCCGAGGTCAGCGGCGTGATGCTGGCGGAGTAATGTCGCGGCTCGATCGCGTCCACCCGGGCGCCCTCGGTCAGCAGCCAGCCGACCCACTCCAGTGCCCGCTCTTCCGTCGTGGCGTCGGTGCCGGTCTTGATCGGGCAGCCCCAGACGCCGCACTGGTTCACATTGGCGCCACGGGCCACCAACGCCCGCGCCAGGTCGATCTTGTTTTCCAGGATGGCGTGCAGCAACGGCGTGCTGAAGTTGCCGTATTCCACGTTCGCGCTCAGGCCCGCCGGCACGGCAGCCACCTGCTCCGGCGTGCGGGCGTTCCAGTAGGCGGCACGGGCACGCTCGGCCGGATCCGCCAGCAGCGCTTCGGGCGGCGGCAACAGGCCCTGGCTGACATAGCGCACGGCCGCGGCCTCGAATTCCGGCCCCGGCACCAGGCGGGTACCTGGCAGCCGGCGCACCAGCTCCACCACCACCCAGCCATTGACACCCTGGCTGTTGGTGAAGGGCACGGGCTTGGACACGGAGCCGGCCAGGAACAGGTTGGCCAGCTGCTGCCGGATGGCGCGTGGCGCCGCCACCAGGTGCGCCGCGCGCTGCACCTGGGACCGGTTGCCCAGGCCCGAGAGCCCCGCTACCCGGGCCCGCGCCACATCGGTGAAGAAGGCCCATTTGAATTCGAATCCAGCTGCACCGGCGCCGTGGCGCGTGGCGTCCAGCAGCGCCTGCCACTGCGCGGAGCCCCAGCCGGCGGAGATCGGGCTGGCGCTGGCGGGCAGTGCGGGTGCGCTGGCGCCGGGTGGGGCTGCGGGTGCCTGGGCCGCGCAGGGGCCAGCCCAGGTGAACGCCAGCACATATGCGCATGCAAAGGCGCTTGTGCGTGCGGCTGCTCGGGCTCGCGTGGACAGGAAGGCGTTGTGAAGACTGGAAAAGTGGAAATAGCGTGCCATCGGGTCGCCGTTTTAAGAGATTTATCGGGCTGCAGAGCGCATCCACAAAGCACGGAGGGCTCCTGAAATTGTAGCGCTGTGGTTCTGGTCAGGCGCCCTGCGCGGGCAGGACAGACACCGCCCGGGCCGACTGCAACAGCACCAGCATGGCGCCAGCGCCGCCTTCCAGCGGACGCGCCTGCACGAAGGCCAGCACCTCCTGGCGCTGCGCCAGCCAGCGCGGCACCTTGTGCTTGAGCACCGCCGCCTTGCCGGGCGAGCCCAGGCCCTTGCCGTGCACCACGCGCACGCAGCGCAGGCCGTGGCGCGCGGCCGTGCGCAAGAATTGCCCCAGCGCCTCGCGCGCCTGGTCGCTGCGCATGCCATGCAGGTCGATCTGGCGCTGGATGCTCCAGTGGCCGGAGCGCAGCTTGCGCGTCACGTCCGTGCCAATGCCCGCACGGCGAAAGCTCATGTGCTCGTCCACCTCCAGCAGCGTGCCGACGTCGAAGTCGTCACTGATCGACTCGGCCAGCACCCGCTGCTCGTCGCGCCAGCGCTGCAGCGGCCGCGGGCCCGGTGGATCCGGCCGCAACAGCGCCCGGTGCTTCACCCGTAGCGGTTGCACCGGCCCCACGGCGCGGGCAAACAGGTCGCGCTGCTGCTCGGCCTGGCGCTGCGCCTGGGCCAGCAGGGCGGCGGCACGTTCCCGCTGCAGTGCGGCCTGCGCCAGCGCCTGGCGCACAGGGCCCAGGTCGGCCAGAGTGTGCAGGGTGGTGGTGGCCGGCTTCATGGTCAAGGATGGTAGCGCGCATGCTGTTGTCGCGCCGGCGGTTGCCGCCACAATGGCAGCACCATCACACCGGGGGAATCTCAATGAGCGCCTACGTTGTCTTTGACGTCGAGATCCGCGACATGGCGCGCTACCAGGAGTTCATGCAGGGCGTGAAGCCGGCGCTGGAAGCCGCTGGTGCCCGCTACCTGGCGCGCGGCGGCGCCCACAAGGTCTACGAGGGCGACTGGACCCCCCGGCGCATCGTCATCCTGGAGTTTCCTTCCGTTGCTGCGTGGGAGGCGTTCTACAGCGGCGACGTGTACCAGGGCCTGAAGGCCGTGCGCGACGCCTGCAGCTCTGCGCGGCTGGTGTGCGTGGAAGGCCTGTAGCCGTTGGCACCCATGTTGCACCACATCTCCCTGGCCACAGCCGACCTGCCGCGTGCCACCGCCTTCTACGACGCCGTGCTCGGCGCGCTGGGATACGTGCAGGTCTGGGTCGACACCACGGCCGTGGGCTATGGCTCCCCCCGCGGTGGTGACAAGCTGGCGCTCAAGCTGCAGCGCGATGGCGTGGTGGCGCCTGGCCCCGCGTTTCACCTGGCCTTTGCTGCGCCTAGCCGGGATGCGGTGGCGCGCTTTCACGCGGCAGCATTGCTGCACGGTGGCCAGGACAACGGCGCGCCGGGCCTGCGCCCGCACTATGGACCGAACTACTACGCCGCGTTCGTGATCGATCCAGATGGGCACCGCATCGAGGCCGTTATCAATGCGCCGGAATGACGCATGCTGCGAACGCCGCGCATTCATGCAAAATCCTGTCGGTCATCAACACACAGGAGGCACAGATGGCGAAGATTCTGGTTCACATCACTTGCGGTCCCAACGACCCCACGCGCGCGGCCCTGGGTTTTCTGGTGGCCAAGGCGGCACTGGATGAGGGCCATGGTGTCAGCCTGTTCCTGGCGGGCGACGCGGTGCAATTGCTGCGCGACGCCGTGCTGGACTCTCTGGTGGGGCTGGGCACGGGCAAGCTGCGCGAGCACTGCGACGCGCTGGTGGCAGGTGGTGCCAGGTTCCATGTGTCGGGCATGTCGGCCAAGTCGCGCGGGGTGACCGAGCAGGACATCGCCGGCAAGTCGGCCGAGTTCGCCATGCCCAATGTGCTCATCCGCCTGTCACTGGAGCACGACCGGGTGCTGTGCTACTAGCCAGCGGGTGCCCCTTGCGGCGCAGCGCAGTGGTTTGCGTCGCCGCAGCCTTGCCGCGTACGGTGACAATAGTTGCCACCTTGACAAGGAGAATCGAGATGCGCAAGTGGTTTGTGATGTGTTCGCTGGCGCTTGCCCTGGGCCAGGCCCAGGCTGGCCCGGCCAGTGCCGAGTCGGTGGAGCGCTTGCTGGCGCTGACGCGGGTGGAGTCGCTGATCGACCAGATGTACGGCAGCGTGGACACGATGATGCGCCAGGCCATGCGCCAGGCGGCCGGTGGGCGCAATCTCTCACCGGAGCAGCAGCGGGTGATGGAGCAGCTGCCGTCGAAGTTCGTGGCCGTGATGCGCGAGGAGTTCAACTGGGCGCTGATGAAGCCGAAGTACGTGCGGGTCTACCAGGACGTGTTCGAGCAGGAGGAGATCGACGGCCTGATCGCGTTCTATGCCAGCCCGGTCGGCCAGTCTTATGTTGCCAAACTGCCGCTGGCCACGCAGAAATCCATGGCCATGGCGCAGGACATGATGCGCACGCTGATGCCGCGCATGCAGCGCGCCGTGGAAGAAGCGGTACGCGAGGCCAAGATCGCCGAGTGAAGCCCTTGCCAGTGCCCGGGTGCTACAAAATAAGTGGCACTCCGTGCTTTATCCATAAGGCTTGCGGGCCAGTTCGCCTATCACGGCCAGGCCCGGTATGGAATCGCCGATCATCGTTGCCCTGGATTTCTCTTCAGCTGCTGAAGCCAGTGCCCTGGTCCAGACCCTGGGCGGGGCCGCACAGAGCTACAAGATCGGCCTGCAACTGCTTGCGGCCGAGGGCCCGGCGCTGGTACGAGAGCTGCCGGCAAAGGCGGGTTCCTGGACCTGAAGCTGCACGAGATTCCCAACTCTGTGGCAGGTGCTGTCACGGCTGCGGGCCACTTGGGCTGCAGCATGGTGACGGTGCATACTTCGGGCGGCTCGGCCGTGCTGCGCGCAGCGGTGCAGGCGGCGGCGCCGTTTCCGCAGCTGCGGGTGCTGGCGCTGACGGTCATCACCAGCCTGGCGGACCAGGACCTGCCGGAGATCGGCCTGGCACCTTCCGTGCAACAGCAGGTGCTGCGTCTGGCCGCACTGGCGGCGCGGGCGCAATGCCATGGCGTCGTGGCCTCGGCCCTTGAGGCGGCCTACCTGCGCGCCGCGCTGCCGGCCGGTACGCTGATCGTTGCCGCTGGCTTGCAACTGCCCGGCAGCGCTGCCGGTGATCAGGCCCGTGTGGCGACGCCGCAAATGGCGGCCGCGGCCGGCGCCAATCACGTGATCATGGGCCGGGACATTGCCCGCGCAGCCCAGCCGCAGCTGGCGTTTGCGCAGACTCTCGCGCTGTTCCAGGCGGGCAGGCGCAGCACCTGAGCCGTCCGTTCAGAGCAACCCGCGCTCCGCCATCGACAGTGCCTCGCCGCTGCCCACGATGATGTGGTCCAGCACCCGCACATCTACCAGCGCCAGCGCGGCTTTGAGGGTTTGCGTCAGCGACTCGTCGGCGCGCGAGGGTTGCACCGTGCCGCTGGGGTGGTTGTGCGCCAGCACTACCGCGGCAGCCTGGTACTGCAGGGCGCGGGTCACCACTTCCCTCGGATACACCGATGTCGACGCCAGCGGAAATATCAATGTCGAGGCACCGGTACGGGCTCAGCTTTGGAACTTCACCACCAATGCACCGGTGAATTGCCGGCCCGCGGCGGGCATTTGCGCGA
>JANMKM010000669.1:0-2883 GCA_031372035.1 Rhodoferax sp.
CTCGATACAGACGCCCCACCACCCAGCGTCACCACCTCCGTGCTCTTCTCCACCGCAAAGCTGCCACTGGCCTGGAAAAACCCGAATACATCCAACTCCAGGTTCCCGCTGGCGCGCAGCAACCCACCCTTGGCGCCGTCCGCATCGAGCGTCAGGGTCTTGCCGCCCACGGCCATGCTGATGGCGTGCGCGCCAGCAAAGTTGGCGACGGGTTGACCAACGCTGGCACTGTTGTAAGCCAGTGCCAGGCCGCCGGCAGCCAGCGTCAGGCCTTCGATCCCCGACAGGCTGGCTTGGCCCAGACTGCCGTTCAACGAGGTCCAGGTGTTCGCAGGCAGGGTTGTGTCGCTGAACAACCCCAGGGCGAATTCAAGCCCATTGGCCTTGAAACCAATGAAGTTGGCCCCTGGTACCAGTGCCGAGTCCGCATGCAGGCCAATCGCAGCCGACAAGCCCGTCCCACCCACCAACAATTGATTCACTGTCCGCGTGCTGGTGTCCGCCAGGGTCAAGGTTGTCGTGCTGCCCCAGCGCACTGCCAGGCTGCCACCCGCGTTCACGAAACCAGCTACGGCCAGTGACGCGCCCTGCAGCGACAGTTCGTGCGCACCCGCTGTTAGCCCGGCACCGAAGGCATAGGCCTTGCCAGCGGCGTGCATCACGGTATTGCTGGCATCTGCGGCCGTTTCATTGAGGCGCAGACTCACCTGCTCTGCCGAAAGTGCTACGTCGGGGCCGAGATTGGCAAGCAGCGTGCCACGGGCCTCCAGCACCCGCCCGGCCGATGACACGGACAAGCCCAGCGAGCCTTCACCCACGCCGACGGCAAAGCTGCCGGCCTGCACCGACACACCGGCGTTTTCGGCCACCACCTGCATGGCAGTGCCTGCCTTCTCGAAATAGAAACTGCCATGCGCTGTGAGCACTGAACCCAAGGATGCGCTAAAGCCGCTTACGGCAACGCCCACCAGATCGGTCGCCGCCGCAATGTTTCCAAACGAATAGCTGAATTCACCTGCAAAACTCAGTGTCCGCCCGGTTTGCTCCAGCCCTGTCCGGTTGAGCACCACACGGGCCGAGTCAGCGTGCACATCGCCGAAGCCGCCCCCGCTCAGGTTCAGTGCACCACTGGCCTCAAACACCATGCCATGGCTGTCCAGCACCAATCCGAAAGCACCGCCCGCGACGCCAACCGACATGCCGCCGGCGTCGAGCTTGGCCACGACGTTGCTGGCCGCCATCGCGAAATCACTGCCTACAACTGCGACTCCAACGGTACCGGAGAGACTGATGCCACTGACGGAACCAGAGAGATCGCCCGAAGCCAACAGGTACTCACCGGCGCTGCCATCCCCGTCAAACACATGGCTGCCTACAGTGATCGTGTGGCTACCCAGGTTCAGCAAGGCGTTGTTATCGGCTCCGCCCGCCACTGCGCCATAACCCAGGCTGAAGTCCAGAGCCAGGTTGTTCCCTGCCATCACCAGGCCGTCGATGCCACTGATGGCAGCGCTGTCCATGCTGCCCGTGCCCATCACCCAGCCAAAAGTCGAACCGGCAGCGGTCGGCCGGACAAAGGCCAGGTCCAGGTCCAGACCGGTCAGCCCCAGCCCCTTGGGACTAGCACCACCGAGCCCCATGAACCCGCTCGCGTCCTGCACACTCAGTGACCAGACGTCGGTGTCAATGGCAACGCCGTCCGCCGGATTGACAAAGCTCTCGTGGCTGTCGTAGCCCAACGTAAATGTGCCGCTGACACTGAGGTTGTTGTTGAGGTTGACGCCGCCACTGAAAGTGACCGGCGGCACGCTCTGAAAATAGCTGAAGTTGAGCCAATCGCCAATCTGGTCCGCTGGCTCGCCGTCCAACGCGCCCAGGATGAAACTCAATGACGGGTCCAGCTTGTGCGCCGTCAAGGTCAACAAGCTAGCGCCCTGCTCAACCTCGAAGTAAATCCCCTTGTCTGACTGCAACAGCCCCTTGGCGGTGTCAAAACGGCCCGCCACTGAACCAAAGGTCATGATGGTGAAGACCTGGCCCTCCTGTGGCGCAAAGCCGTTGATCAGGGAGACACGCAAATTGCCGTCCAGGGAGGCCAGGCCGCTGACATTGACCTGGTCGTAGCCGGTGCCCGCCACCGTACCGCCGATTTCGATATTCAGTGTCCCGGCATCGGTCTGGGTAAAGGTTCCGACGTTCTGGATGCCAGGCGAATAACCGGGTGACATCACTCCGTTGTTCAACACGGAGACATTCAGGCTACCGCTGCCCGCGAGGACCTCGTTGGCTGCAACCATCAGATTGCTGGCCATATAGCCCTGGCTGAGCTGCAACTGGTGCATGTCAAAAGCCACGGCATCCACCGCAAAGGTGGTGGATGCCGGTGCGGCTCCTGGACCGGAGAGCAAACGCGTCACCACAGGCATCGAAACGGACACCGGCGCTCCCAGCAATTGAGCTGCTGCGTAGGCTTCGGTCAGGCTCTGGATGTCGTCACGCTGCGGCAACAGGACCGCGGCGATCGGCGCAAACACGGGGTCTGCGGAAAGCAACACTCGGGGCTCCAGCGGCTCGATCCGGAAGGCATCGCGGATGCGTCGGGCAATGGGTAGTCGCAGAGGTGTCTTCATCATGGATCCTTGGCCCCGGACAAGCGAAAAAATGGACGCATTTCCGGCAGATATCACCTTACCATGGCAAGAGCCGCGGCAAAAGTCATTCCTGTCCGATTGACCGGCATTTATGTAAAAGCAGCATTGCCGCCACACATGTCAGTGACCGTCCAACCGGTGCCATCGGATGTTCGCAGCCCAGGAACTGCAGGACCGCACGGGACGATGCCTGTCGGGCCCCTGCCGGGTGAGACCCACAGGGCCAACCTGC
>JANMKM010000680.1:0-6612 GCA_031372035.1 Rhodoferax sp.
ACTTCTCGGACGACAGGCGCGATTGCCAGGCCGCGTCGTAGAGAAACTCGGTTTGTTCGACCAGCTCGAGCCAGTTGTGGGCCGGGTGGATGTTGACCTCGATCACGCCCGGGTCCGGTGTCACCTGCAGCAGCTTCAGGCGCGGGTCGCGCGGCGGTTGGTAGCCCTCCAGCACCAGCTGCATACCCAGCTCTTCGGCCGTGGCCTCAATCGCGACCAGCAGGTCGAGGTAGTCTTCCACCCGCGCCAGCGGCGGCATGAACACGTACAGCACGCCCGAAGCCGTGCCCACACTTTCAGCCTTCGGGCCGTTGGCGCGGCGCGGGTCTCGCACTTCGACACAGATCGCTGTGCGGGTGATGTCGCGGGCCGACGCGAACCGCGCTGGTGCTGCCTCAAGACTGGCCGGCTCCGCCTGTGTGCTGGAGCTGGCTGCACGGGCCAGGTCACCGGCGCCTGCAGGTTGTTGCATGCGCCGCGGCGCCTCGATGGGGGGCAGGCCGCCAGCCAGGTAGCTGCTGCCGCTCTGGCTGCCCGCGCCAGCGGCGCGGGGCAGGGCGCTGCCATCGGCGGCGCCGCGGTAGGTGGTGACCCAGCCCAATGCTGATGCCGGCTGGCTGTCAGGCGCGTAGCGCTGGGCCATGTTGCCGTGGGACGGCAGCGGGCCACGCGCCACGGAAGGGTCGGTCTCGACCATGTACGGGTAGTCGGATTTGCTGACCCAGGGCAGCGAGTCCAGCGGCAGCCGGTAGCCCATGGGTGAATCACCCGGCATCAGATACATCCGCTCGTCGCGCAGGAACCAGGGGCCGGTGCTCCATTTCGGGCCGTGCAGAGCCGGTGCTTCGTCGGCCTTCAGCGGCAGCACGTAACCCACCGGCTTGTCCAGCTTCTGCGTGAACACGCGCCGCAACCGGGCCCGCTCCATTTCGTCGTCCAGGCGCGAGTCGAAGGGGTCCACGTTGACCGGCAGTCGGCGTTCGCGCCAGAGGTAGTACCAGGCGTCCTCGAATGCCGGTTCAATGAAACCGTCGGTCAGGTTCAGCCGGCCCGCCAGGCGGTGGATGAAGCGGCTCGCGTCCTTGCTGGTGTAGTGTGTGGGCTGGCGTTCGTCAGCAAACAGGTCCGGGTTGCGCCACACCGGCTGGCCGTCGGTACGCCAGTAGATGTTCAGGGCCCAGCGCGGCAGCTGTTCACCCGGATACCACTTGCCTTGGCCGAAGTGCAGGAAGCCGCCGCGCCCGTAGGCGTCGCGCAGGCGGTGCACCAGCTCGGTGGCGTAGCCGCGCTTGGTCGGGCCCAGGGCGTCGGTGTTCCATTCGGCCGCATCGCGGTCGCCCACAGCCACAAAGGTGGGCTCGCCACCCATGGTCAGGCGCACGTCGCCGGCCACCAGCCGGCGGTCCACGTCGGCGCCCAGCGCCATCACGGCCGCCCATTGTTCCTCGGTATAGGGTTTGGTGACGCGTGGCGACTCCAGTAGCCGGGTCACGGCCATGTGGTGGCTGAACTCGACCTCGGCGTCGTCCACCACACCTTCGATCGGCGCGGCGTTCGAGGGTTGCGGCGTGCATGCCAGCGGGATGTGGCCCTCGCCGGCCAGCAGCCCGGAGGTGGCGTCCAGCCCGACCCAGCCGGCGCCGGGCAGGTAGACCTCGCACCAGGCGTGCAGGTCGGTGAAGTCGACGGTGGTTCCGCTGGGTCCGTCCAGCGCCTTGACGTCGGGTGTGAGCTGGATCAGGTAGCCCGAGACGAAGCGCGCCGCCAGGCCGCAATGGCGCAGCAACTGCACCAGCAGCCAGCCCGAATCGCGGCAGGAGCCGCTGGCCAGTTCCAGCGTCTGCTCGGCGCTTTGCACCCCGGGCTCCATGCGGATCAGGTACTTCACGTCCTGCGCGACCTGCTGGTTCAGCCCGACCAGGAAGTCGATGGTGCGGCGCTTCTTCATGTCGATGCGCTGCACGTAGTCTTCCACCAGCGGTGTCATCGGGTCGGTGGCGAGGTAGGGCGCCAGCTCCTGCTGCTGGTCGGCCGTGTAGCTGAAGGGGAACTGCTCGGCGTCGGGCTCGAGGAAGAAGTCGAAGGGGTTGTAGACCGCCATCTCCACCACCAGGTCGACCGTGACCTTGAATGCGCGCGCCTTGTCCGGGAACACCAGCCGCGCCTGGTAGTTGGCGAACGGGTCCTGCTGCCAGTTGATGAAGTGGCCCTTGGGCTCGATCTTGAGCGAATAGGAGATGACGTTGCTGCGGCAGTGCGGGGCCGGGCGCAGCCGTATCACCTGCGGCCCGAGTTGCACCTGGCGGTCGTATTGGTAGTGGGTGACGTGGTTCAGCGCAGCGTAGATGGCCATGGAATTTTCTCGGGTGGTACGGGGCACGGCGGCGCCCGGTACACATACTAGCCTAGCAAGTCCCGAGCCACCACTGGCAAGCCAGGGCGGCGTTAGCATGCAGCCATGGCAAGCCCGGCGCATCCAGCACCCGTGCCAGTGCGCGTGGCGGTAGCGGCTCTGTGCGGCTTGCTGCTGGGCACTGCACTGCAGTTGCAGCAGGGCGCCCTGTTCCGGCCGCTGGTGTATGCCGGCCTGAGCCTGCCGGCGCTGTTGCTGTGGGCCTGGATGGCGGCGGGGCGTCCCTGGCCGCAAAACGCTGTCGTTGCCTTTGGCCTGGTGCTGTTGCCGGCCACGCTGCTGGGCTTTAGTGCCACCGGTTTGCGAGCGGCCTGGTTCCTGGAGGGCGGCCTGCAAAGCCGCTGGGAAGGGCGGGACCTGAGCGTCACCGGCGTGGTGGCCGCCATGCCGCAGCGCAACGAGGCCGGGTTGCGTTTTCGGCTGGAAGTGGAGTCGGCCTACAGCGGCAGTGAGCCGGTGGCATTGCCAGCGCGCATCTACCTGGGCTGGTATGCCGGTGGCATGGCGGCCGAGCCCGGTGCGGTGGCGCGGCCGCTGCCGGCGCTGCAGGCTGGCGAGCGCTGGCAATTGGGCGTGCGCCTGAAGGCGCCGCATGGCGCCAGCAACCCGCATGGTTTTGATTACGAACTCTGGCTCTGGGAGCAGGGCCTGCAGGCCAGCGGCTACGTGCGTGTGGGCGCTGGTGACGCGGCACCGCGCCGGCTGGCCACGCAGGTGGCGCATCCGGTGGAGCGCTGGCGCCAGCAGGTGCGGGACGCCATCTTCGAGCGTGTGTCCGAGCGCTCCAGCGCTGGTGTGCTGGCGGCGCTGGTGGTGGGCGACCAGAGCGCGATCGAGCGTGCTGACTGGGACGTCTTCAGGGCCACCGGCGTGGCCCATCTGATGAGCATTTCGGGCCTGCACATCACCATGTTTGCCTGGGCCTGCGCGCTGTTGCTGGGCTGGCTCTGGCGGCGCTCGTCACGGCTGTGCCTGGCCTGGCCGGCGGACCAGGCGGCGTTGCTGGGCGGGTTGCTGCTGGCCAGCGCCTACGCCGTGTTCAGCGGCTGGGGTGTGCCCTCGCAGCGCACCTGCCTGATGCTGCTGACTGTGACGTTGCTGCGCTTGTCGGGCCGGCGCTGGCCCTGGCCGCATGTCTGGCTGCTGGCCTGCGCCGTGGTGGTGCTGGCCGACCCCTGGGCCCTGCTGCAAAGCGGCTTCTGGCTCAGCTTTGTGGCGGTGGCGGTGCTGTTTGCCAGCAACATGGGGCGTCAGGCGGATGCCGCGCCCAGCCTGCGCCAGCGCGTGTTCGCCAGCCTGCGCGAGCAATGGCTGATCACCCTGGCGCTGGCGCCCTTGAGCCTGTTGCTGTTCGGCCAGCTCTCGCTGGTGGGGCTGGTGGCCAATATCCTGGCGATTCCCTGGGTGACCTTGCTGGTGACGCCGCTGGCCCTGGCCGGCGTGCTGCTTGCACCATTTTGGGATCTGGCGGCGCTGTGCGTGCAACTGCTGGCGAGCTACCTGCAACTGCTGGCCCAGCTCCCGCTTGCTACGGTATCCATAGCGCAACCGCCATTGTGGGCAGGCACTGTCGGGGTGCTGGGTGCCGTGTTGCTGGTGCTGCCGTTACCCCCTTGGTTGCGCCTGGGTGGCCTGCCGCTGGTGTTGCCGGTATTGTTGTGGCAGCCGCCACGCCCGGAAATGGGGCAGTTCGAGCTGCTGGCGGCCGATATCGGGCAGGGCAACGCTGTTCTGGTGCGCACCGCCAACCATGCGCTGGTGTATGACGCTGGGCCGCGCTATTCACGCGAGAGCGACGCCGGGCACCGGATGCTGGTGCCGCTGCTGCGCGCGCTCGACGTGCGGTTGGACCTGTTGTTGCTGAGCCACCGCGACAGCGACCACACCGGCGGCGCGCCGGCGCTGCTGGCGATGCAGCCGCAGGCCGAACTGCTGAGTTCGATCGAGGACAGCCACGAACTGCAAGCCCTGCGGCCGGCCCGGCGCTGTGAGGCCGGCCAGAGCTGGAACTGGGATGGCGTGCAGTTCACGCTGCTGCACCCGCAAGCAGCCGACTATGCGGGCGGCAACCGCTCCAACGCCTTGTCCTGCGTGCTGCGCATCTCCAATGGCAGTGCCACGGCGCTGCTGGTGGGCGACATCGAGCAGCCGCAGGAGGCGGCGCTGCTGGCGGCCCATACCGGCTCGGCTCCGGCGCCGTCTGCAGCAACAACCAGACCATCGTCTGGCGCTGAGGATGTGGGCAAGTTCGCTGCCGGCCTGCGTGCCGACATGCTGCTGGTGCCGCACCACGGCAGCAAGACCTCCAGCAGTGCCGCCTTCCTCGACGCTGTGCAGCCAAAGGTGGCGCTGGTACAGGCCGGATACCGGAACCGGTTCGGGCATCCGGCTGCTGCGGTGATGGAGCGTTACCGGGAGCGCTCCATCGCGGTGTTTGATTCGCCGCATTGCGGGGCTGCGGTCTGGGACTCACGTAGTCCATTGGACGTGCGGTGCAATCGGGAAGAGGGGAGACGGTATTGGCACCATGTCGTATCGCCGTGAATCGGCGTTGACGTGCCGCACGCTTGGTGATTTTCAAGAATGTGAGGCGTCAAGGGCCAGGCCTTTGGCTTAAAGCTTGCTAAGCTAGGGAAGTTCCAAACTGGTTCCTGCCGCGGACTTGTTTGGAACTTCCGTAGTCAGGAGCGAGCCCTTCATGCAGAAACTAGACGAGATGTACAGCGGCGTGCCCTACAGCGGCACGGCCGTCAGAGAACACTACCGCGACTATGCGGACTGGCTGGCACGCCAGCCGGGCGACAGCATGCGCTCCCGACGGGAAGAGGCGGAGATGATCTTCCGCCGGGTTGGCATCACCTTCGCCGTGTATGGCGAGAAGGACGAAGACGGCGCTGGCACCGAGCGACTGATTCCGTTTGACCTGATCCCGCGCATCATTCCGGCGGCCGAATGGGCCAGCCTGGAGCAGGGGCTGGTGCAGCGGGTGCAGGCGCTCAACATGTTCCTGCATGACGTCTACCACGGCCAGGAGATCATCAAGGCGGGCCTGATTCCGGCCGAGCAGATTCTGAACAACAGCCAGTTCCGGCCCGAGATGATGGGGGTGGACCTGCCGCACAAGGTCTACTCGCACATCTCCGGCGTGGATATCGTGCGCGCACCCAGCCCCAGTGGTGAGGCGGAGTACTACGTGCTGGAAGACAACCTGCGCGTGCCCAGCGGCGTCAGCTACATGCTGGAAGACCGCAAGATGATGATGCGGCTGTTTCCGGAGCTGTTCAGCGGCCACCGCGTGGCGCCGGTGGCGCACTATCCGGATCTGCTGCTGGAGACC
Source organism: Rhodoferax sp. (assembly GCA_031372035.1). Lineage (GTDB taxonomy): Bacteria > Pseudomonadota > Gammaproteobacteria > Burkholderiales > Burkholderiaceae_C > CAISIP01. The sequence continues at coordinate 5,751 of JANMKM010000680.1, forward strand.
CTGCGCAGCTCCAGCCCGGCCACCACGGCCGAACCCACAGTGGTGGTGCTTACGCCCGGCATGTACAACAGCGCCTACTTCGAGCATGCCTTCCTGGCGCAGCAGATGGGGGTCGAGCTGGTCGAAGGGCAAGACCTGTTTGTGCGCGACAACTTTGTCTACATGCGCACCACCCGGGGCCCGAAGCGGGTGGACGTGATCTACCGCCGCGTGGACGATGATTTTCTGGACCCCGACGTGTTCCGGCCCAGCTCCACGCTGGGTTGCGCCGGCTTGCTGGAGGCCTACCGCACCGGCCACGTGACGATCTGCAATGCGGTGGGCACGGGCGTGGCGGACGACAAGTCGATCTACCCCTATGTGCCGAAGATGATCGAGTTCTATCTGGGCGAAAAGCCCATCCTCAACAACGTGGCGACCTATCTGTGCCGCGAGGCCGAGGGCCTGAAGTACGTGCTCGACCATCTGTCCGAACTGGTCGTCAAGGAGGTGCACGGCGCCGGCGGCTACGGCATGCTGGTCGGCCCGGCGGCGACGAAGGCAGAGATAGCAGACTTCCGCAAGGCGCTCGAAGCCGACCCGGCGCGCTACATCGCGCAGCCCACGCTGAGCCTGTCCACCTGCCCGACCTTCGTCGAAAGCGGTATCGCGCCGCGCCACATCGACCTGCGGCCGTTCGTGCTGTCGGGCGGGACGGTGCAGATGGTGCCCGGCGGCCTGACGCGCGTGGCGCTGAAGGACGGCTCGCTGGTCGTCAACTCGTCGCAGGGCGGCGGCACCAAGGACACCTGGGTGCTCGAAGGCGACGAATGAGCGCCGTACGGCTTGTGGACTTTTGAAAACCATCGGAGCCGAAACCATG
>JANMKM010000033.1:0-2558 GCA_031372035.1 Rhodoferax sp.
CCGGCGGCATCAACACCCACCGCGGCGCGGTGTTCTGCCTCGGCTTGCTGTGCGCCAGCGCCGGGGCGTTGGCAGTTCAGGGCGAACGGCTGGATGCTGCGGCGCTGCGGCGCGAGCTGATCACCCGCTGGGGCCAGGCACTGGCCGACCGCGCCGTGCTCACCAGCAACGGGCACGGCGCCGTTGCGGCACGCCGCTTTGGCCTGCGCAGCGCCGGCGTCGAGGCGTTGCTCGGATTCCCGGTGCTCTTCGAGACCACGCTGCCGGCCTTGCTGGCAGCACAGCAGCTTGGTGCGGCGCCACGTGAAGCGCGTCTGCAAGCCTTGTTCGAGACCATGGCGGTTCTCGAAGACACCAACCTGGCCCATCGCGGCGGCCTGGCTGGACTGTGCTACGCGCAGCGCGCGGCTCGCGCGTTCCTGGCCGCCGGCGGCGCCCTGCGGCCCGACGCGCTGGCGCACGCCAGCGCCGTGCATGCGGACTTTGTCGCGCGCCGGTTGTCGCCAGGCGGCACGGCTGACATGCTGGCTGCGGCCTGCTGGGCGCAGCGCGTCTGCGGTCAGGCGTGAGTCTGGCGCTGCTTTTTGCCGGACAGGGCACGCAATACGCGACCATGCTGCCGTGGTTGGAAGCCAGCCCTGGGGCCGCCCCCGCGCTGGCACGGATCTCCGCGCAGCTTGGCACCGACTGGCGCAACCGTCTCGCCGAGCCTGAATGGGCCCAGAGCAACGCGGTGGCGCAGCCCCTACTGACCGGATCGAGCCTTGCCGCCTGGTACGCCCTTGCGCCCTACCTTCCGACGCCGGCTGTGGTGGCTGGCTACAGCGTAGGTGAACTCGCAGCGTTCTGCGTTGCGGGCGTGTTCAGCTTCGACGATGCGATGGCGCTGGCCATCGACCGCGCGGCTGCGATGGACCGCAGCGCCGCCGGGCTCGATACCGGCCTGCTGTCCGTCCAGGGCCTCGATGCCAAGGCGCAGCAGGCCGTCTGCATCCGATACGGATTGTCAGTGGCCATCCGGCTAGCGGCTGACAGGGTCGTGCTGGGTGGCCCATCCGAGGCACTGGGGGCGGCCGAACGAAGTCTGTCGGTCGAAGGTGTGCGCTGCACCCGACTGCCAATCCGGGTCGCTTCGCACACGCCGTCGATGTCGAAAGCTGCCGTCGAGTTCGAAGCACGGCTAAGCGCTGTGGCCCTGTTGCCACCCCGCGCGGCTTTGATTTGCAACCTCACCGGTGCAGCAGAGCGTGATCCGAGTCGCCTAAAGCAACTGCTGGCCCGCCAAGTGGCGTCCACGGTGCTGTGGGACAGTTGCATGGACGCCATCGCCGAGCGGCGTGTACGCTGCGTGCTTGAAGTGGGGGCCGGGCATGCCTTGACAAACTTGTGGCGTGATCGTCATCCTGACATTCCCGCTCGCTCCGTGGACGAGTTCCGCAGTGCGCAGGCCATAGCTCGCTGGGTCAACACGGCGCTGCAATGAATGCGCCGTCGGGCCTTGGCCGATCGGGCGCTTGAAGGCATCGGCATCGGAACTGGACTGCGCGGAGCCCCCGTTGATGTGTGCTTTGACCGCCAAGCGTCGACATGTCTAGCCGCCCGCGAGCCAGCCGTTTCTACCCGCGGGTCGAGTCAGCAACCGTCTCCCGCCTGTTGACAGCAATTATTCGTGACCATGAAGTACTGCGAGTCTTCGCGTCTGCGAACCAATCGATCGGCTTCATTCCTGCATGTCCGATTGGTTCGAATGAATGTCTGACTCTCCTTCTACTGCCTGATTCGGGCCGGATGCGGGTGCTCCGAATATCGATTTCATCGCGTCGTTGCTGACCACCAACCAGTACCTTCAACGAATCCTCTGGAGCACGCAGATCGAAGTTTCGTATGACAGCGTTCAGTCTGAAGCGAAAGTTGATCTGGCGAAGTTGAACGCCTGCTGTTGGTCGTTCAGGTCGTTCAACCCGTGACCAACCAAACCGATTCCAACGAAGCCATGGACAGGCAGTCGCTGGCGGCCTGTGCGCCGCCGAGGAGCGGAGTCGGCCAGGGTCGGCGCGTAGCGCTCAGTTGCGCGCGTCCTGAGTCCCCGCGGGACAGACCGCGCTAAGCGCAGCGAGCGCGCTCTGTCCTCGGCTGTTCGAGAGAGGAGTTTGCGCAACTGCCCTGGTCGGCGAGCACCGGAGGGCAGTCCTGGAACGCAGTGGAGCGGAGCGCAACTTCGTTCCAGGACCAAGTACCGAAGCGCCAGCGGCTGCCTGCCCATGGCTCGACTAGCCAAGGACTCAACCACCAAATTGCTGCGCCAACAACCCCTTCTGCACCTTGCCCAGTGCCGTCTTGGGTAGCGCGTCGGCAAACAGCACCCGGCGCGGATGCTTGTAGCGCGCCAGCCGGCCCTCGAACAGCGCCAGCACGGCGGCAGCATCCAGCGCTGCACCCTGCACCAGCACCACCACGGCCACCGGCACTTCACCCCACTGTGCATCCGCCTGGCCAAAGACTGCTGCCTCGGCAATGGCCGGGCAGTCGGCCAGCACATTCTCCAGCTCCGCCGGGTA
>JANMKM010000097.1:0-2431 GCA_031372035.1 Rhodoferax sp.
GCTGCTGCTGGGCACGCCCATCCTCAGTTTGCTTGGCGCCCTGGGTGCGGCACTGACGCTGGGGCTGCGCAGCGGGGCGGCCTTGGTGTTCCTGCTCGTGTTGCCGTTGACAATACCGGCCTTGATCTTCGGCACCGGCGCCGTCGGCGCCATCGATTCGGGCTTGTCCGCGCAGGCCCATTTGTCGCTGCTGGGCGCGCTGTTGATCATCACCTTGTTGGGCGTTCCGCCGGCCATTGCAGCCGCGCTGCGCATCTCGTTGGATTGAGTGTTTCGATGTCACCCGTCACCCGCATCACCCGCTGGAGCACCTTCGCCGCGCCGTCGCGATTTTTTGCGCTGTCCGGCCGGCTGGTGCCGTGGTTCTGGACGGCGTGCAGCTTGCTGGCCTTGGCGGGCCTCTACATCGGCTTCGCCGTCGCGCCCACTGATCACCAGCAGGGCGAGTCGTACCGCATCATCTTCATCCACGTGCCTGCCGCCTGGATGTCGATGCTGATCTACCTGGTGATGGCGTTCTGGGCCGCCTGGGGCTGGATGCTCAATGCCCGGCTGGCCGCAATGTATGCCCGCGCGCTGGCGCCCACCGGTGCCTTGTTCACCTTTCTGGCGCTGTGGACCGGCGCACTGTGGGGCAAGCCGACCTGGGGCACCTGGTGGGTCTGGGACGCGCGCCTGACCTCCGAATTCATCCTGCTGCTGCTGTACCTGGGCTACATGGCGCTGACCGAGGCCATCGACGACCCGCGCCGCGCGGCCAATGCCGGCGCCCTGCTGGCGCTGGTGGGCGCGGTCAACATCCCGATCATCTATTTTTCGGTGCGCTGGTGGAACACCCTGCACCAGGGCTCGAGCATCAGCATGACCGCCGCGCCGAAAATGGCGGCAACCATGCTGACCGCAATGCTGCTGATGACCGTCAGTTTCTGGGCCTACAGTTTTGCGGTAGCCTTCACCCGCACCCGCGCCATCGTGCTGGAGCAGGAGTCGGACACCGAGTGGGCCCGTGCCCTGGTGCGCTGACTGCAGACCCCGTGCAACACACATTCAACCCGGAAAGCATTTTGTGAACTGGACTTCGCTGGATCAATTCCTCCACATGGGCGGCTATGGCCTGTACGTCTGGGGCTCCTATGGCATGACGCTGGCATGGATGCTGGCCGAGCCGCTGCTGGTGCGCAGGCGCCTGCAAGCGGCACGTGCCGCAGTGGCCAGTGATGGGGAGACTGCAGCATGAAGCCGCGGCACAAGCGGGCAGCGATCGTGGTCGGGGTGCTCAGCGCCGTGGGCGTGGCCGTGGCGCTGGTACTCAATGCCTTCAACAGCAACCTGGTGTTCTTCTTCACGCCCTCGCAGATCGCCGCCAAGGAGGCACCGCAGGGCCGCACCTTCCGCGTCGGCGGCTTGGTGCAGGGCGGCAGCGTGGTGCGGGACGGTGTGACCGTGCGCTTCATCGTCACCGACACCTTGCAGAATGTTCCGGTGCGCTATGAGGGCGTGCTGCCGGACCTGTTCAAGGAGGGCAAGGGCGTGGTGGCACAGGGCCAGCTCGGAGCCGACGGGGTCTTCGCCGCGCGCGAGGTGCTGGCCAAGCACGACGAGAACTACATGCCGCCCGAAGCCGCCGACGCGCTACAGCGCGCCGACAAGATGCGCAACAAGATGGCCGGCACCCTGGCCGCGCCCACCGGAGCCGGCAAATGATTCCCGAACTTGGTCACTTCCTGCTGCTGCTGGCCCTGGCCGTGGCCCTGATCCAGGGCACCCTGCCGATGGCCGGCGCCCAGCGCAACCGTTCCGACTGGATGGCCCTGGCGCGGCCTGCAGCCTACCTGCAGTTCGTGCTGGTGGCGCTGTCCTTCGTCTGTCTGGCGGCCTCCTTCGTGCGCCATGATTTTTCCGTGCTGTACGTGGCCACCAATTCCAACTCGGCCCTGCCGCTGCAATACCGGCTGGCTGCCGTCTGGGGCGGACACGAAGGCTCTTTGCTGCTGTGGGTGCTGATGCTGGCGCTGTGGACCGTGGCCGTGGCGCGTTTCAGCCGCAGCCTGCCTACTGTATTTGTGGCGCGCATCCTGGCGGTGCTGGGGCTGGTCTCGGCCGGCTTTCTGCTGTTCATGCTGATCACCTCCAACCCCTTCGAGCGCCTGATCCCGGCCGCCGTGGACGGCCGCGACCTGAACCCGCTGCTGCAGGACCCGGGCATGGTGATCCATCCGCCGATGCTCTACATGGGCTATGTCGGCTTCTCCGTGGCCTATGCCTTCGCCATCGCCGCCCTGATCGGCGGCAACCTGGACGCCACCTGGGCCCGCTGGACCAGGCCCTGGACCAGCGCCGCCTGGATCTTCCTGACCTTCGGCATCGGATTGGGCAGCTGGTGGGCCTATAACGAGCTGGGCTGGGGCGGCTGGTGGTTCTGGGACCCGGT
>JANMKM010000133.1:0-15047 GCA_031372035.1 Rhodoferax sp.
CCAGGTGGCGTAGGTGGAGAACTTGTAGCCGCGCCGGTATTCGAACTTGTCCACCGCCTTCATCAGGCCGATGTTGCCTTCCTGGATCAGGTCCAGGAACTGCAGGCCGCGGTTGGTGTACTTCTTGGCGATGGAGATCACCAGCCGCAGATTCGCCTCGATCATTTCCTTCTTGGCGCTGCGCGAGGACGACTCGCCCTCGTTCATGCGCTTGTTGATGTCCTTGAGCTGGTCCAGTGGCACCACCACGCGCGATTGCAGGTCCGTGAGCTTTTGCTGCAAGTCCTGCACCGGCGGGATGTTGCGGCCCATCACGGCGCTCCAGGGCTTGCCGGCGGAGGCCTGCTTCTCGATCCACTTCAGGTTCAGCAGCTGGCTGGGCACCTTGTTACCGGCCTTGTCTCGGCCGCTGAAGTCGGCGATGAAGTGCTCCTGCGGATAGCCGCACTTGTCGACGATGATGCGGCGCAGCTCGCGTTCCTTCTTGCGGATGTCGTCCACCTGGGCCCGCACCATGTCGCACAGCTTCTCGATGGCCTTGGCCGTGAAGCGGATCGACATCAGCTCTTCGCTCAGCAGGCGCTGGGCCTTCACATAGTTGGGCGTGCCGTAGCCTTCCTTGTCGTAGACCTTGTGCACCTTCTCGAACAGTTCGCGCAGCCGGTCGAAGCGGCTCAGGGCCTCCTTTTTCAGCTCTTCCAGCTTCTTGGTCAGGGCCTTGGAGCCGCCCTTGCCGTCGTCGTCGTCCTCGGCATCGAACTCGTCGAAGTCTTCCTCGGCCACATAGTCGTCGGCCTCGTTCGGGTTCGAGAAGCCATCGACCACGGTGGTGATCACCACCTTGCCTTCGCGGATGTCCTCGCCCAGGCGCAGGATCTCGGCAATGGTGGCGGGGGAGGCGGAGATCGCCTCCATCATCGCCATCAGGCCGCCTTCGATGCGCTTGGCAATCTCGATTTCACCTTCGCGCGTCAGCAACTCCACCGTGCCCATTTCGCGCATGTACATGCGCACCGGGTCGGTGGTGCGGCCGAATTCGCTGTCCACGGTGGACAGGGCGGCTTCGGCTTCCTCTTCGGCCTCCTCTTCCGTGGCAGCGGTGGGGCCGGTGTTGTTCAGCAGCAGGGTTTCGGCGTCGGGCGTCTGCTCGTAGACCGCCACGCCCATGTCGTTGAGCATCGAGATCACGACTTCCAGCGTCTCGGCATCGACCAGCTTGTCGGGCAGGTGGTCGGAAATTTCGCCGTGCGTCAGGTAGCCACGGGTCTTGCCCAGCTTGATCAGGGCTTTGAGGCGCTGGCGCCGCTTGGCCAGGTCTTCCTCGGACAGCACGGTCTCGTCCAGGCCGAACTCCTTCATCAAGGCCCGTTCCTTGGCCTTGCTTATCTTCATGCGCAGCGGCTTGACCTTCTCGCCGGTGGCTACCGGCTCCTCGGCAAATTCCTCGACGATGTCTGCCAGGTCATCCAGCGGCGCAGGTGCGGCACCGTCCTTGGGTTTGCGGCCGCGCTTGGCGCCAGGTGCTTCCGCCTCGACCGGCTTGGCCGGGCGTCCCGGCTTCTTCTTGGCGGTATCCACCGCAAGCGGCAGGGTTTTCTTCAGCTCTACAGTGCCGGACTTGGCATGCACGGGCGCCTTGACCGCGGGTTTGACGGTCGGCTTGGCTTCAGACTTGGTAACTTTGGATGAGGGCACGGAGACTTTCGGGCTGGACTTGGAGGCCACGGGGGCCTTGGCTTGGGGCTTGACTTCGGGCTTCTTTGCGGATTTCGGGCTGTGCGGGGCGGGCTTGCTGGGCTTTTGAGCGGGCATGTAAGGACCTCAGGACATGGGCAAACAAGTAGACCGACCCTGCGGGCAAGGCAAAAGCGGCCTGCGCAGTCGGCATGACAGAGGACAGATCCTCATAGGCAAGATATGGGGGCGAACATTTGGAATGCAGCCCTTGCGGTAAGGTGGCCGGTCGTGAAACTGTGTCAACGGTTGGCCGGGCCCGGAGGTGCTGCTGTCGCTCTTGCAGAAACAACAGAGGATTATACCTCGGCGCGTCGAGGATTCAAGGACTTTGGGGCAGCATTTCCAGCTCCCTGCGCCTGGTTTGCAGGTCGCGATAGCGCTGCAGGGCCGCCGGATCGGCCTTGGACGCGGCGATGGCTTCGGTTTCCAGCGTCTTAAGCCGCTCCACCAGCATGCGGTTGAGCAACTGGCGCAATTCCTGTGCCGACTCGGCTGCGTCGCCACCCTCATGCAGTTCGGTGCCGGCCATCAACCGCAGTACCAGATCTTCTGCGTCGTGGCCGCGCAAGCCCTCGCGCAGCGCGCCCCAGGGCTGGGCGCCGTGTTCGTGCATCTGGCTCTCCAGCCAGACAAACAACGGCCCGTGGGGGGCGGGCAGCTGGCACAGCATGGTGTGGTCTTCGCCCGAGAGCCCTTGCAGTGCCGCCATGTGGCTCAGCAACAAGCGCGCCGCATGGTCGGCCCTGCTGGCGGGCACCAGGCGTGAGGCACTGCCCAGCCGCGGCGGCGCACCGGTACCGAAGCGTGGGCCTCGGTAGCCGCCGTCCTGGCGCCGCACGCCGGCGCCGGTACTTGCTGCCTGGCGCGGCAGCCACAGGTCGGTGAGTTCGTGGCTGCCAATCTGCACCAGGCCCGAGAGCTCGGTCAGCAACTGGCGCTTGAGCGCACCGTCGGGCAGTTGCAGCCACAGCGGCCGGGCGTTGCTGGCCAGCAGCGAGCGGCCCTCGGCACTGGACAGGTCACAGCCCTCGCGCGCCGCGTCGATCAGGAACCGGCTCAGGGGTACGGCCTCGGTGACGCAGCGGGCGAAGGCCTCGCGGCCATGGGCCCGGATGAAACTGTCCGGGTCGTGCTCGGGCGGCAGAAACAGGAACTTGATGTTGCGCACGTCTGTGGCGTAGGGCAGAGCCGCGTCCAGGGCCTTGCGCGCCGCGCGCCGACCGGCGGCGTCGCCATCGAAGCTGAACACCACGGCGTCGGTGAAGCGGAACAGCTTTTGCACATGGTCGGCGGTGCAGGCAGTGCCCAGGGTGGCAACCGCATTCGGAAAGCCGAGCTGCGCCAGCGCTACCACGTCCATGTAGCCCTCGGTCACCAGGGCATAGCCATGATCGCGTAGCGCGGTGCGGGCCTCGAACAGGCCGTACAGTTCGCGCCCCTTGCTGAACACCGGCGTCTCGGGCGAATTGAGGTACTTGGGTTTTTCGTCACCGAACACCCGGCCGCCAAAGCCGATGCATTCGCCCTTGACATTGCGGATCGGGAACATGATCCGGTCGCGGAAGCGGTCGTAGCGCTTCTGGTCGCCACTGTCCTCATCGGCATTGCTGATCACCAGGCCGCTCTCAACCAGCAGCGGATCGTCGTAACTGGGGAATACGCTGGCCAGGCTGCGCCATCCTTCGGGGGCGTAGCCGAGGCCGTAGTCCTTGGCGACCTCGCCGGAGACCCCTCGGCCCTTGAGGTAGTCCACGGCCTTGGCCGAGTCCTTCAGCTGCCGCTTGTAGGCCTCGGCGGCACGCTCCAGCACTTCGCTCAGGGTGGCCTGCTTGCCGCGCTGCTCCGCGGCGCGGGCCCGGTCCTGGGGCGAGCTGTCGTCCTGTGGCACCTGCATGCCGTATTGCTGCGCCAGGTCCTCCACGGCCTCGATGAATCCCATGCCAGAAAAGTCCATCAGGAAGCCGATGGCGTTTCCGTTCTTGCCGCAGCCAAAGCAGTGGTAGAACTGCTTGGCCGGGCTGACCGAGAACGACGGCGACTTTTCGCCGTGGAACGGGCACAGGCCCATGAAGTTGGCGCCGCCCTTCTTCAACTGCACATGCCGGCCGACGATGTCGACCACATCGGCGCGGGCAATCAGCTCCTGGATGAAGGACTGGGGAATGGGCATGCGGCCATTGTAGGAATCCAGCCTGAAAGCGCGGACTTCAGTCGCCCATGACCACGCCTTCGCGACGCGGATCGGCACCGCTGAAGTAGCCGCCCTGAACCCGCTGGATCGCCTGCAGGCCGCTGGGCAGCGGTGCCTCCACGACCTGGTGGCCGCGTGCGCGCAGCGCTTGCAGGATGGTCGGCGCGAAGCGCCGCTGCTCCAGCAGGACGGGTCCGCCCAGCGTTGCAAAGTTCGGCAGGTTGATGGCCTGCTGCGGGTCCAGCCCCCAGTTCAGCACGCCATACAGGGTCTTGGCTGTGAAGTGGATGATCAGCGCGCCGCCCGGACTGCCGGCACTGAGCACCAGCGGCCCGGTGCTACCGTCCGGGTTAAGTGCAACCACCAGGCTGGGTGACATCGACGAGCGTGGCCGCTTGCCCGGCTGCACGCGGTTTGCGATGGGCGTGCCATTGGGGTCGCGCGGCTCGAAGCTGAAGTCGGTCAGCTCGTTGTTGAGCAGGAAGCCGCCGGACAGCCCCTTGCCCCGGTTGACCATCAGACGCGCGCCCCAGCCATCCTCGATGGTGGTGGTCATGGCTCGTGCGTGGCCCCAACCGTCGACAATGGAGATGTGCGAGGTGCCGTATTCGGGCTGCTGCGCCATTGGCGCGTAGCTGGTTTTCACCGGCGCCGGCAGCCCGGCCTTGGCCTCGGGCATGCGGCCGCCAGCGGGCGCGGCCAGCACCAGCTCCGCCCGGCTGTTCAGGTAGGTCGGATCCAGCAGGCTCAGCCAGTTGTTGCCCGGTGCGGTCACAAAATCCGGGTCACCCAGGTATTGGGCCCGGTCGGCAAAGGCCAGCCGGGAGGCCTCGGCATATTGGTGCAGCCAGGCGGCGGAGGGCGCGCCTGTCGGCAGGTGGCCCGGGCAGGGCGCGCGTACACATTGCAACAGCGCCGTGTTGACGCCCTCATCCAGGGGCTTGGCCACAGGCGGCAAGCGCTCGAGCATGCCCAGGATCTGGCCGATGGCAATCGTGCCGGAGCTCGGCGGCGGCATACCGCAGATGCGGTACGACGGCACAGCGCCGGTTACCGCCGCGCCGCGGTGCACGAAGCACAGGGGTTCGCGCTGCACCGGGCGGTAGCCGGCCAGATCTCCCAGCGCCAGTGTTCCGGGGTTCGTGGGATGCCGCTGCACTTTATCCACGATGGCTCGCGCCACTTCGCCCTGGTACAGAGCCTGTGCGCCATTGGCAGCAATGCGGCGCAAGACGGCACCGAGTTCAGGGTTCTTCAGTGTGTGGCCCACCGGCCAGGGCTGGCCTTGGCTGTCGTAGAAATAGGCGGCGGCGACCGGATCTCGCTTGAGCGCCTGCTCGCCAGCGAGCAGATCATGCAACCGTGGACTGACCGGGAAACCACCTTCGGCCAGCGCAATCGCCGGCTCGAACAGCCGCGCCCAGGGCAGCTTGCCATGCTGCCGATGCGCCAGCTCCAGCATCGCCACGCTGCCCGGCGTGCCGACCGAGCGGCCGCCGACGACGGCTTGCTGAAAGGGCAGGGGACGGCCATTGCTGCCCAGAAACAAGTCTTCCGTGGCAGCGGCCGGTGCGGTCTCGCGGCCATCGTAGGCCTCGCTGCGCTGCCCATCGAAGTACAGCAGAAAAGCGCCGCCGCCAATGCCGCTGGACTGTGGCTCCACCAGCGTGAGCACCATCTGCACGGCCACCGCCGCGTCCAGCGCGCTGCCGCCGGCCTTGAGCATGCGGTAGCCAGCCAGGGTGGCCAGCGGGTTGGCCGCGGCGACTGCAAAGCGCTTGGTGGCCCAGCCCGGCTTGTCGCCGTAGCCGCTGGCGAGTTCTGGTTGGGCGAGTGGCTCCTCGGCTGGTGGTGCTGCGCAACCCGCCAGCAGCAGCGCGCTTGCCAGAAGTGCCGCGTTCAGCCTCCGACGCAGGGAGAAAACAGGCTGGAAGGCGCATTCAGAAAGCACGGACCGCTAACAAAAAGATAGCACCGGGGATGCGGATCGCAGACCCGGACTCAGCGTGGCGCGAGCCGGATTGCGCCGTCCAGGCGGATCACCTCACCATTGAGCATATCGTTCTCGATGATGTGGCGCGCCAGCTTGGCATAGTCCTCGGGCGTGCCCAGGCGCGACGGGAAGGGCACGCTGGCGGCGAGTGACTGTTGCACTTCCTTGGGCATGCCGAACATCATGGGTGTACCAAAGATGCCGGGTGCAATCGTCATGTTGCGGATACCGTTGCGCGCCAGGTCGCGGGCGATCGGCAAGGTCATGCCGACGATGCCGCCCTTGGAGGCGCTGTAGGCGGCCTGGCCGATCTGGCCGTCGTAGGCTGCCACCGACGCGGTGGAGATCATCACGCCGCGCTCGCCGGTGGCCTCGGGCTCGTTCTTGCACATGGCGTCAGCCGCCAGCCGGATCATGTTGAAGCTGCCGATCAGGTTCACCGTGATGCACTTGCTGAACACCCCCAGGCTGTGGGCGCCGTTCTTGCCCACGGTCTTTTCCGCCGGCGCAATGCCGGCGCAGTTGATCAGCCCCATCAGCTTGCCCATGGCCACGGCCCTGGCCACCACGGCCTGGCCATCGGCCTCCTGGCTGACGTCACATTTCACGAAGGCGCCGCCAATCTCCCTGACAATGGCCTCGCCTTTTTCCACCTGCATGTCTGCAATGACGACGGTGCCGCCGTTGGCCGCGAGCATCCGCGCCGTGCCTTCGCCCAGGCCCGATGCGCCGCCAGTGACGATGAAAACCTTGCCTGCTATGTCCATGAAATCTCCTGGGTGGATGTGTGTAATGAGAGCTGTTGGCGCAAATTATCGCGCATCGATTTTGGGCAAAGGCCATAGGCTACAATCGCACTCCTCGGACGTATCCCAGGCGCGTAGCTCAGCTGGTTAGAGCACCACCTTGACATGGTGGGGGTCGTTGGTTCGAGTCCAATCGCGCCTACCAAGATGCAAGCCCTGTCTCCTGTGGAGATGGGGCTTTTTTCTTGGGGCTTTCATGGACAAGCCAGGTCGGGCGCGCGGCGGCCGTGTCAGCGCGCATCCATTCAGGCGCGTTGAGTAACCGTGGCGGCTTCCATTCTTCCCTGATGCGCATTGAAAACAACGACTCCGGACCGACAGAGCCGGCGCATGGCCCCGACGGGCGCGAGAGCCTGCTGGCGGACGTGGACTTCAAATGGTTGATGGCCGGTCATGGCATGTGGTTTGATGCCCGCCGCTTTGAAGCCGACCATGCTTATGCCGGGCGCCTGCTGCAGCTTGCGCTGGCTTCGCCCTCGGCAGCGCTGCGTGACTGTGCCGCCGCCATGCTGGCGAAACGCCAGCATCTGACAGCCAGGACCAGTCGCCCAGCGCCTCTGTAACCTCAGTGCCGTGCCGGCCTCCATGGGCTCAGGGTAAACCTTGGGAAGGTGGCACAGGTCGATCCCTAGAATGTGCTGCGACGCAATACAACACATCAGCCTGCGGGCAAAGAGCGAGGAGACCCGGCAATGCAGAGCAAGAAACCCACAGATGCCAAAAGCACGCGGCGGGTCATCAAGAAGTACCCGAACCGCCGGCTCTACGACACCGACACCTCCACCTACATCACGCTGGCCGAAGTCAAGCAACTGGTGATGGATTGCGAAGCCTTCGTGGTGCGCGATGCCAAGACCGGCGAGGACCTGACCCGCAGCATCCTGATGCAGATCATTCTGGAAGAAGAGGCCAATGGTTCGCCCATGTTCTCGGCCTCGGCGCTGAGCAGCATCATCCGTTTCTACGGCCATGCGATGCAGGGCTTCATGGGTGGCTACCTGGAGAAGAACATTCAGGCATTGCTGGAGGTGCAATCCAAGCTGGGCGAGCAGTCCAAGGGCCTGACGCCGGAGATGTGGACCCAGTTCATGAGCGTGCAGGCGCCGGTGCTGCAGAACATGCTGGGTGGCAACCTGGAGCAGTCGAAGAACCTGTTCCTGCAGATGCAGGAGCAGATGCAGAAGCAGACCGAGCAGGTGCTGGGCACCTTCGGGGTCAAACGCTGAATGCTGGGACAATGCGGGGATGATTGAAGTCATCCCCCCGCCGGTCCTGGCTCCCAAGGTCGGCTTTGTCAGCCTGGGTTGTCCCAAGGCCTTGACCGATTCCGAACTGATCCTGACCCAGCTGAGCGCCGAGGGCTACCAGACCTCCAAGACCTTTGCTGGAGCGGATTTGGTGATTGTCAACACCTGTGGCTTCATCGATGACGCGGTGAAGGAAAGCCTGGACACAATTGGCGAGGCCCGGGCCGAGAACGGCCGGGTGATCGTCACCGGTTGCCTGGGTGCCAAGGCCGGCGCCGATGGCGGCAATCTGGTGCGTCAGGTGCATCCCAAGGTGCTGGCCGTTACCGGCCCCCATGCGACGCAGGAGGTGATGGACGCGGTGCATGCCAACCTGCCCAAGCCGCACGATCCCTTTGTCGATCTGGTGCCCAACAGCTTTGGCGTGGCCGGCCTCAAGCTGACACCGAGGCACTATGCCTATCTAAAGATCAGCGAGGGCTGTAACCACCGCTGCACCTTCTGCATCATCCCGTCGATGCGCGGCGACCTGGTGTCGCGGCCCATCGGCGATGTGCTGAACGAAGCCCGAGCCCTGTTCGAAGGCGGCGTCAAGGAGTTGCTGGTGATCAGCCAGGACACGTCGGCCTATGGCGTGGACGTGAAGTACCGCACCGGTTTCTGGGACGGCAAGCCGGTCAAGACCCGGATGCTGGAACTGGTGCAGGCGCTTGGAGAGATTGCCGAACCGTATGGCGCCTGGGTACGCCTGCACTACGTGTATCCCTATCCCAGCGTCGACGAGGTGATGGCTCTCATGGCCGCGGGCAAGGTGCTGCCGTATCTGGACGTACCGCTGCAGCACAGCCATCCGGACGTGCTCAAACGCATGAAGCGTCCGGCCAGCGGCGAGAAGAACCTGGAGCGGATCGAGCGCTGGCGCGCGCAGTGTCCGCAGATCGTGGTGCGCAGCACCTTCATTGCCGGCTTTCCCGGTGAGACCGAGTCCGAATTCCAGCATTTGCTGGAATTCATGCATGAAGCGCAGATCGACCGCGCCGGTTGCTTTGCCTACAGCCCGGTGGCGGGCGCCGCGGCGAATGAGATCGCCGGCATGTTGCCGGCCGAGGTGCGCGAAGAGCGCCGGGCCCGTTTCATGGCAGTGGCAGAAAGCGTGTCAGCCGAACGGCTGCGCCGGCGTATCGGCGCCAGCATGCAAGTGCTGGTGGATGCAGCGCCGGGCATGGGCCGCAAGGGTGGTGTCGGGCGCAGTTACGCCGATGCGCCGGAGATCGATGGCACGGTGCGCCTGCTGCCGCCGGAGAAGATCAGCAAGACATTGAAAGTGGGAGAGTTCACCCGCGCCCGCATCGTCGGGACGCAGGGGCACGACCTTGTGGCCGTGCCGATTTAGAAGCTTGTGTGAGAGGGGTAAATCCTTGCCCCAAACGTGGGTCAGTCCACAGGAACTGACTTTGGGATGTGCAATAAAAAAGCGGCTTGCGCCGCTTATTATTGGTGCCCAGGAAGGGACTCGAACCCCCACGAAGTTACTCGCTAGTACCTGAAACTAGTGCGTCTACCAATTCCGCCACCTGGGCATTTCAGGAAAGAGAGAGATTGTATCAAAGATATTGTGAAGACCAGCGGACTGCTGGACGAGGTTGAGGGGACGATTCAAGGACATCGCGACGGACACGGTTTCGTGGCCCGCGACGATGGCGAATCCGACATCTATTTGCCGCCGAACGAGATGCGCGCCGTGCTGCACAAGGACCGCGTCAAGGCGCGGATCGTGCGCACCGACCGCAAGGGCCGGCCCGAAGGCCGTGTGGTGGAAATCATCGAACGGCCAAACCACCCGATCATCGGCCGGCTGCTGCAGGAAAGCGGCGTTTGGCTGGTGGCGCCGGAGGACAAGCGCTACGGCCAGGATGTGCTGATTCCCAAGGGCGCCACCGGAACCGCCAAGCCGGGCCAGGTGGTGGTGGTGGAACTGGTGGAGCCACCAGCGCTGTACGGTCAGCCCGTGGGGCGTGTCAAGGAAGTGCTGGGCGAGATCGATGACCCGGGCATGGAGATCGAGATCGCGGTGCGCAAGTACAGCGTGCCGCACGAGTTCTCCGACGCCGCCATCGCCCTGGCCCGCACCCTGCCGGAGAAGGTGCGGCCGCAGGACCACAAGCACCGCGTGGACCTGACCGACATCCCATTGGTGACGATTGACGGCGAGGACGCACGCGATTTTGATGACGCTGTCTACTGCGAGCCCTCGACCCAGGGTAAGGGCCGCGCAGCGCGCAAGGGCTGGCGGCTGCTGGTGGCCATTGCCGATGTCAGCCACTACGTGGAGACCGGCTCGGCCATCGATGTCGATGCCTACGACCGGGCCACCAGTGTCTATTTCCCGCGCCGCGTGATACCGATGCTGCCGGAGAAGTTATCCAACGGACTGTGTTCGCTCAACCCGGAGGTCGAGCGCCTGTGCATGGTCTGCGACATGTTCGTCACGACCGAGGGCAAGGTCAACGCCTACCAGTTCTATCCGGCCATCATGTGGAGCCATGCCCGCTTTACTTACACGGAGGTGGCTGCCATCCTGGCCAACACCCGCGGTGTAGAGGCGGCGAAGCGCAAGGAGCGTGTGCCCGACCTGATCAATCTGCACGATGTGTACCGGGCCTTGTTGTCAGCGCGCAATCGGCGTGGCGCCATTGACTTCGAGACCACCGAGACCCAGATCATCTGCGACGAGAGCGGCCGGATCGAGAAGATCGTGCCGCGCACCCGCAACGATGCCCACAAGCTGATTGAGGAAGCGATGCTGGCGGCCAATGTCTGCAGTGCTGACTTCATCCTGCAAAGCAAGCATCCGGGCCTGTTCCGGGTGCACGAGGGGCCGACGCCGGAGAAGAAGGAGACCCTGCGCGCCTACCTCAAGGCCATGGGCGTGGGGCTGAACATCAGCGACGACCCGACGCCGGCCGAATTCCAGGCCATTGCCGCGGCCACCAAGGACCGACCCGACGCGCAGCAGATCCATTCGATGCTGTTGCGCTCGATGCAGCAGGCGATCTACACGCCGAGCAACAGCGGCCATTTCGGTCTGGCGTTCGAGGCCTACACCCATTTCACCAGCCCGATCCGGCGCTATCCGGACCTGCTGGTGCACCGCGTGATCAAGGCCATCCTGGGACGCAGCAAGTACCACCTGCCGGAGTTGCCGACCCCGGGCGAGGCCCACGCAAAGTTAACGCGCCGGCTGGAGAAGGGTTTGGCGTCACGCGTTGGCGAGCCTGGCGTCAAGCCCAAGAAGGTCAGTGCCGAGATGATGGCCTGGGCTGCTGCCGGCCTGCACTGCAGCGCCAACGAGCGCCGGGCCGACGAGGCCAGCCGCGATGTCGAAGCCTGGCTCAAGTGCAAGTACATGCGCGAGCATCTGGGCGAGGAGTACGGCGGCGTGGTCAGCTCGGCCACCAGCTTCGGCATCTTCGTCACGCTCGACGCCATGTATGTCGAGGGTCTGGTTCACATCACGGAACTCGGGGGCGAGTATTTCCGCTTTGACGAGGCACGACAGGAGTTGCGCGGTGAGCGCACCGGCCTGCGCTACGCCATCGGCACGCGGGTGCGGGTACAGGTCAGCCGGGTGGACCTGGATGGCCGCAGGATCGACTTCCGCCTGGTGCGCGAGGGCGAGGAACTGTTGAACCGCGCCATGAAGGACAAGGGCGTGGGCCGCGATTCCGGCGAGCGCAGCAGCGAAGACGTGCCGGCGAAGGCCGGGGCCAAGCGCGCCCGCCCCATGTCGGAACCCATGGGCAGGCAGCGCAAGGCGCCAGCGTCCAAGGGGCCAGGGCGGGGCGGTGCCGAAAAAAGCCACAAGCCGCGGCGGCGCGGTTGACGCGCCTGCAAGTATCAACAACCCAAACAGGAGACAAGTCCATGAACGCAAAAGTTGCGATCGTCACTGGCGCCGGCACCGGCATTGGCAAGGCCTCGGCGCTGGCGCTGCTGGCTGACGGCTACCACGTGGTGCTGGCCGGGCGCCGCAGCGCGCCGCTGGACGCGGTGATTACCCAAAGCGGTGCCGCGGACCGTGCACTGGCCGTGCCCACCGACGTGGCCGATCCGGCTTCGGTCAAGGCCCTGTTTGACGCCACGGTGGCACGTTTCGGGCGTGTGGATGTGGTGTTCAACAATGCCGGCGTGAATGCGCCGGGCATTCCGCTGGAAGACCTGACGCTGGAGCAGTGGAAGAACGTGGTGGACATCAACCTCACCGGCATGTTCCTGTGCATCCAGCAGGCCTTCCGGGTGATGAAGGCGCAGACGCCAATGGGTGGCCGCATCATCAACAACGGCTCGATTTCCTCGCACACGCCACGGCCGAATTCGATCGCCTACACCGCGACCAAGCATGCCGTCACCGGCTTGACCAAGACCGCTTCGCTCGACGGCCGCAAGTACGACATCGCCGTTGGCCAGATCGACATCGGCAACGCCGCCACCGAGATGGCCGAGCGCATGGCCCGCGGCGTGATTCAGGCCAATGGCGAGATTGCGGTGGAACCGCTGATGGACGTCAATATCGTTGGTCAGTCGATCCTGTACATGGCGAATCTGCCGCTGCAAGCCAACGTCATGTTCCACACCGTGATGGCCACCAAGATGCCGTTTGCAGGTCGGGGCTGAATTCTTCAGTTTTCGTTAGGGGGAAATGGCAGCGAAGCGCATTCCCCAGGCACGGGGCACTACTGTTTCTATAGCGAACGGGCGAGCGCGGCGGCCGTGAGCGTGCTGCCTTCAGGCCACTGATCGGCGCAGTGGCCGTGGCGCCAGACGCTGCGACAGGCGGCGTCGAAGGCGTCCATGCCAACCGCCAGTGCCGCACCTGTCAGGCCGGCGAGCACGTCGCCAGTGCCGGCGGTGGCCAAGCGGGCGTTGCCGCTGGGGTTGATGCAGCAGGTCTGATCGTGTGCGGCCACGATGCTGCCAGAACCCTTGAGCACGACGCTGCAGGCAAAGCGTTGTGCCAGCTGCTGTGCAGCGGCCAGCCGGTCCTGCTGCACCTGCGCCGTACGCAAGCCCAGCAGCCGCGCTGCCTCCAGCGGGTGTGGCGTCAGCACCGTAGCCCATTTGTGGCGACCGCGCCGCTCCAGCAGCGACTGCAGCTGGCTGTCGACTGCAATGGCATTGAGGGCATCGGCGTCCAGTACCAGGCGCGGTGAGGATGACAGGATGCGCCCCAGATGGGCAGCGATAGCACTGCCGCCACCGCAACCAAAGACCACCGTCATCGCGGTCGTATCCAGGCTTGCCAGCGGTCGGAACATCAGCTCCGGCTGCTGCGGGTCCACGTCCAGGCCCGGGCCGTCCGGTGCTGCAATGAACACGCGGCCGGCGCCGCCATGCAACGCACCCGAGCCGGCCAGCAGGGCGGCACCGGCCATGCCGCTGGCGCCACCGACGATGGCTACGTCGCCATAACTGCCCTTGTGCGAGGCCTGCGGACGCGCCGGCCAGGGCACGGGGCCGAGCAGCATTGCGCTGGGTGCGGGCTGCTCGTGCGCGATGGCTGGGTCGGCCAACGGATCGAACCAGACCTGGCCAACGTGGTCGCGCCCTTGCGCCGTGAAAAGTCCGGGTTTGAGCGTCAAGAGGCTCAGCGTGTGCGTGGCGCGAACACAAACCGCAGGCGCCACGCCGGTGTTGGCATTCAGCCCGCTGGGGATGTCGACCGCCAGCAGCACGGCCGCACAGGCATTCATTTGCGTGATCCACGCCGCCAGCAGTCCTTCAGGGGCGCGGCTGGAGCCTATGCCCAGCAGTGCATCCAGGCACAGGTCCCATGTGGCAGGTGCGGCGTCGGAGATAGACACGCCAGCCTGCAAGGCCAGTTGGTAGGCGGTGGCGGCGTCGGCAGGCAAGCGGCCAGGGTCAGCCGCGAGGCTACAGTGCACCCGCTTACCCCAGCGCTGCAGATGGGAGGCCGCTTCCAGGCCGTCGCCACCGTTATTGCCCGGTCCGCAGGCGATCCAGACGCTGCGCGCATGCGGCGCCACGGCCAGTGCCAGGCGTGCCAGCGCCAGACCGGCGGCCTGCATCAGGGCGTGGGCCGGCAGGGCAGCGGCGAGTACGGACTCGATCTGGCGCGACTGGGCTATGCCGTACAGCGGCCAGGAGCCGCCCGCAACCAGCCGGGTGTTGCTAGAACTCGTAGGTCTCTCCCTCGCGCGCCAGGCGGATTTCAGTTCCGCCCGGTTGGCTGGGGCTGGCGGCCAGAGCCTCGGCAAACACTTTTTCCAGCGCGTCGTCACTGCGCGTGGGTTCGTGGTGGGTACAAAACAGCAAGCGCACTCCGGCCTGCTGCGCCATCTCGATGCAGGACTTGTAGGTGCCGTGGCCCCAACCCTTCTTGGCCGGGTATTCGGCCACGGTGTAGGAGCTGTCAGCAATCAGCACATCGACACCGCGCACCGCCTCCAGCACCGAGGCATTCTTTTCATCCACGAAGGTCTGGAAGGCGGCGTACTCATCGTCTGTGGATTCGTAGATGTTGTAGGGCGGTTCATGGTCGCCGGTGAAGAACACCGACTTGCCGTCGCATTCAATGCGGTAGCCGAAGTCGATCACCGGGTGGTTCAGCAGGTAGGGCGTGACCGTCGCGCTGCCGATCTGCACGCTCTGTTCCGGCGCCAGGGTGACGTACTCGATGCGGCCGCGCATCTCAGCCTCGCGCACTGGAAAGTAGCTGTACTGCAGTTGCACCGCCATCACTTGCTCCACGCCCTTGCCCGAGACCGGGTCAAAGGCGCCGTGCAGCCGCAGCGTGTTGCCGGGGATGAAGTTGGGTATGAAGAAGGGCAATCCCTGAATGTGGTCCCAGTGGGAGTGTGTGATCAGCACATTGGCAGTCATGGGCAATTCGGCCAGCAACGACTGCGACAGTGGAAAGATGCCGGTGCCGGCGTCGATGATGATCAGTTCGTTGTTATCGGTCCGGATCTCGATGCAGGTGGTGTTGCCGCCGTAGCGCACCGTATGCGCGCCGGGTGAGGCAATCGATCCACGCACGCCCCAGAACCTGATCT
>JANMKM010000147.1:0-27150 GCA_031372035.1 Rhodoferax sp.
GCAGGTGGCGCAAGCGGCCCTCGGGCCCGCCCTCGCGGTGCCCGAGCACGTCGCCGCCAAGACGGTGGCCGACTCGCTCCAGTGGGACCAGCGGTTCGGCGCCGGGCAGGACGTGTTCGATGCGCTGGTGCGTCGCGTCGATCGCATCGACGACTCCTACAAGGCATGAAGGTTTGCATCTACGGGGCCGGCGCCATCGGCGGCTGGATCGGCACGCGGCTCGCGCGGGCCGGCTGCGACCTCAGCGTGGTCGCGCGAGGCGCCACCCTCGAGGCGCTGCAGCTGCATGGCCTGCGGCTGGAGGCCAACGGCGAGACGGTGTCCGCCGCCGTGCGATCGACCAGCGATCCCGCTGAATTGGGGGTGCAGGACCTGGTGGTCGTTGCCGTCAAGGCGCCCGCGATGGCCGACGTGGCGGGCGCCATCGCGCGCTTGCTCGGCCCGAACACCATCGTGCTGACCGCCATGAACGGCGTTCCCTGGTGGTTCTTCCAGGGCTTCGGCGGCGCTTTGCAGGACACGCAGCTGCAGGCGGTGGACCCGGGTGGCACGGTAGCGGCGGCCATCGCGCCACAGCACATCATCGGCTGCGTGGTCCACGCCAGCTGCTCGCTCGACGCGCCGGGTGAGGTGCGGCACCGCTTCGGCAATGGTCTGATCATCGGCGAGCCTTCGGGCCACAAGACCGACCGCGTGCAAGCCCTGGTCGGCCTGTTGCAGCGGGGTGGTTTCGACGCCACGCTGTCAGAACAGATCCAGAAGGACACCTGGTACAAGCTCTGGGGCAACATGACCACGAATCCGATCAGCGCCATCACCGGTGCCACCACGGACCTGATCATTGGCGACCCGCTGGTGCGCGAATTCACTTCCAACTGCATGCTGGAGGCGCGCGAGATCGGCGGCCGCATCGGCGTGCCCATCGCCCAGTCTCCGGCCGACCGGCATGCCGTGACCATGAAGCTCGGCGCCTTCAAGACATCCATGCTGCAGGATGCGGAAAGCCACAGGCCGGTGGAGCTTGATGCACTGGTCACGGTGGTGCGGGAGTTGGGACAGCTCACCGGTGTGGCCACCCCCTGCATCGATGCCCTGCTGGGCCTGGCACGGCTGCATGCCCGGGTACATGGGCTGTATCCACGCTGAAGTGCGCATGGACAAAGTACGGACGGCTACGAAACCGATAGCGGTTTGAGCAGCTCGGCAAGGTCTCTTTCGGTGAACAAGGGCTGCTTGCGGGCGGTCGATCCGCTGTACATGCTCTGAGCCAGTGCGGCCTTGCGTTCCTGTAGCGCCAGGATGCGCTCTTCAATGGTGCCCTGCGCCACCAGCTTGTAGACGAACACGGTCTGGGTCTGCCCGATACGGTGGGCCCGGTCGGTGGCCTGGTTCTCTACCGCCGGATTCCACCATGGGTCGTAATGGATCACGGTGTCTGCCTGCGGCAGGTTCAGCCCAAGGCCGCCAGCCTTCAGGCTTATCAAGAACAACGGTACCTGACCCCTGGTGAACTGCTCGATCAGCGCGTCGCGGTTCTGGCTTTGCCCGGTGAGCTTGACCCATTGCAGTTGGCGCTTGGCCAACTCGACCTCGATCAGCGTCAGCATGCTGGTGAACTGCGAGAACAACAGGATGCGACGGCCCTCTGCCAGCATCTCTGGCAACAACTCCATCAGCTGCTCCAGCTTCGCCGATGTCTTGAGTTTCCTGGCCGCAGCCAGCGACAGCAATTGCGGGTGGCAGCACACCTGACGCAGTTTCAGCAAGGCATCCAGAATCGTGATCTGCGATTTCGCCAGGCCTTTTGCGGCCAGCGCCTCGCGCACTGTCTTTTCCATCCCCAGCCGAATGGTTTCGTACAGGTCCGCCTGGGCACCGGACAGATCCACCCGCAGCACGGTCTCCACCTTGGGCGGCAACTCGGCCGCCACGACGGACTTGGTGCGTCGCAGCACGAACGGCGTGATGCGATTGCGCAACTGCTCCATGCGCTCGGCATTGCCGGCCTTCTCAATGGGCGTGCGAAACAACTCCGCGAAACGCTTCTGGCTGCCCAGAAAGCCGGGCATCAAAAAGTGGAACAGGCTCCAGATCTCCCCCAGGTGGTTTTCCATCGGTGTACCTGAGAGACAAAGGCGGTGCCGGGTCTGCAACTGGCTGACCACTTGCGCGGCGTGGGTGCTGGCGTTCTTGATGTTCTGCGCTTCATCCAGCACCACCATATGCCAACTGGCCTGTAGCCAGCGTTCACGGTCGCGCTGCAACAGCGAGTAAGGCGCGATCACGATGTCATGCTGGTCCATGGTGCCGGCCACGTCGTGACGGTCCTTGCCGTGCAGCACCAGGCTGCGCAGTTGCGGGCAAAAGCGTTCGGCCTCGCGCTTCCAGTTGCCCATCAAGCTCACCGGCGCAATGATCAGCGCCGGTCTGGTCAGACGGCCGGCGTCCTTTTCCACCTGGATGTGGGCCAGCGTCTGCAAGGTCTTGCCCAGCCCCATATCGTCGGCGAGGATGCCGGCCAGGCCGTTCGCGCGCAGGAACTGCAACCAGCCAAGACCTTGCTGCTGGTACGGCCGCAAGGTGGCCTGGACACTGGTCGGCACTGGCACTTCCGGCAACTCCCGCGTGCCGCCGAGCTGCTGCAGCATCGTGCGCAAGCCCTGCGCACCTTCCCACGCCACACCTTCACCCAGGGAGGCCGTGGTACGCATGGCGTCCAGGCGCGAGAGCTTGAGGCTGTCGCCGCTGAAGTCATGGCTGCGGTCTCCGACCAATTCCAGCAAGGCCGCCATCCAGGGCTTGAGCGCATCGGTGGGCAGGCGGATGAAGCCCGCGCCTTCCGGCGCGCGCAGATACACAAAGGGCGGCAAGGCTGGTGCGCCGGTGCCGGGGTCCACGGGACCGGCGGCCGCCTGCGCAATCAGCTCGGGCAACCATGGCAGGATGTTCTTGCGCTCGCCGTTGATCTCGATGCCCAGGGAGAGGTCAAACCACGGCGACGTGGCGCCTTCGGCCTCCTCGCCATCGGGCAGCAACTGCACGTCCACGGTCTCGGCCTGGGTAACCCAGCCCTGCAACGCATCGTCCAGGGTCAGCTCGAAGCCGGCGTCACGCAGTGCGGCAAAGCCATCCATGGCCCAATCCAGCCACTTCTGTTGGGGCTCACCCGCCGGGATGCCGAAGCGGTCCTGTTCCAGCGAGCGCAACCCGAAACCGGCCAGACGGGTGATGGCCTCCAATTCTGCCTCGGCGTCGCGCTGCAACAGCAGTCGGCCTTGTGCCGTGTCAATCACCACCGTCTTGCCCTGCCCGGCCCACCAGCCCCGATGCCCGTCGTAGTCAAAGCGCAGCTCGGCCTGCAGCAGCCCGCGCTGCGCAACCTGCTGCTGTGTCAGCGGGGTCAGGTGCAGACAAGGCGTTGGCCGGATGCCTGCGAGGTTGGTCAAGGCCTGCAGCACCGGCGGCGGCGGCAAGCCACCGAGGCGCTGCATCAGCTCAACCTGATGTGTCTTCAACGCCGAGGGCTGCAGGGCTGGGCCTTTGAGCAACACCGCCAGCTGGCGCGCGGATATGCCTTCGGCCTGCACCAGACCGCAACGCCCCTGCACCGCGTCCAGGTACAGCGGCGGGTTGTTCAGGCACAGCTTCGCGTGCGGGTCGGCCAGGCGGGCCCGCAAGGCCCATCCCGGCGCGCTGGCGCGCAGGTTGTTAACCTCCCGCCACTCCCACAGGAGGGGCGACGGTGGGCCCCACTGCACCTGGATGCCAGGGCCCGCTTGCGCATTGCCGACAAAGAGCCGGCCTGTACTGGCTGCTTGCTCCAGTGCGAACAACCCGGCTCGGCCTTCTGGAATTCCACCCTGGGTAGCGCTGTAATGATAGCCGTAGCGGGAATGGCTGTTGCTCACCATCGTACCGATCAGCTGCAGCACTTCATGGTCAACGGCACCGGCCCGGTCATACACGGGATGACCGGCGTAGGGCGGCGTTCGAATCAGCTTCGGTTTGGCCCAGTCGCCGTCGCGCTTGAGGTACGACACCACGGCTTCGAGCTGTAGTTGCGGGCTGGGCCCGCTGGCGCCGACCACGCTCAGCAGATACAGATATTGTTCAGCCTTGTCCCGGTTCGGCCGGCCCTGCGCCGCAGGCGTGCCAGTCGAGGCCGGTACGCCACCGGCCCGGTCCAGATCCTGCAGCCAGCGCATCAGCTGGTTTGCTGCCTCCACGCGGGCAGCCTCGTCTGCGCGCGCCTGTGCGGCTTGACGTTCTGCCTCCAGTTGTTCGGCAGTGGGCAGGACGGCCGTGATCTGGCGTGCCAGCGCCTGGTCCATCAACCGGCGGCCCTGCAGCGCCGCCTTTAGCATCAACGCCACGCCGTGCTGGCATTGGTAGCCCACGTCGCAACTGCACTCGCTGTCCCAGGCATCCACCTGGTTATCCGGCGTGAGCCTAAGCTCGATAAATACCTCCTCAGGCTGACGTTGCGTGCCCCGCACCGTTCCTGTCAACACCCAGCCATCGCCAACCGCATCAATGTCCAGGTCCAGCACTTTTTGTGTCAGGTACAGCGTCATGCCCCGGCTCCAGACACGCTGCTCCACCAGGTGTTCGAGCGAGCGGCTGTTGAACCAATGACCGCCGGTGTCGCTGAGATTTGGCATGGAAGAAAGTATCCCATCGCTTGGGACGCGTACCGGTCGGCCCGGTCGCCATGAACCATGATTGATATGTATCCATATTGCATGCTATGATAGAAACGCATCCATATTGGAGCCAATATGTCTAATATTTCCATCAAGGACGTGCCCGAGCAGTGGGCCGAAGCCCTGCGTCAGCGCGCTGCGCGCAACCACCGCTCACTGCAAGGTGAGCTCATGGCCATCATTGAGCATGCCGTACAAGATTCGCAAGCTGCTGCTGCGCCAACCGTGCCAACCTCGGGAACCCGACGTGGCACGGTCGTGGGCCTGGACCGTTTCGGTCATCCGATCGTTCGGACCGGCTGGAAAACCGTCGAACAGGTCGTCGCTGACATGCGCGCGCTGTATCCAGAGCCCATAGCCGACGCACCCCTGGGCGTTGACATCATCCGTGCCGAGCGGGACGCCCGATGAGTGCTGCGCAGCGCACGCTGTATGTAGCAGAGCCGCCTCCACAGTACCTTGTGCTGCCGCCGGTGGTCGTGGACTGCAGTGCAATAGCTGGTGTGCTGTTTCAGGAGCCCTGGCAGCTGCAGGCATCTCAACGCATTCAGGGCAAGGTGCTCCATGCGCCATATCTGCTGCAAGTCGAGATGACCAGCGTGGCCGCAAAGAAACACAAACAGGGCTACGCCGATCTGGCCTCCAAGGGTCTGGCGCAGTTCGACGGCATGAATATCCAGTACTACCTGATCGACCCGGTTGGCACGCTGGACCTGGCCCTGCGCTACAAACTCTCGGCCTACGACGCAGCCTACCTGTGGCTCGCTGCAGAATTGAAAGCCCCGCTGGCCACCTTTGACGAGAGATTGGCCACCGCGGCGCAGGCCCACCTGTCCGGCCTGCAATGAGCACCAAAGCTCTGAGCGGCGCGGCTTTTGCCACGCTGCTGCTGATCGCGCTGATGATGGGCGCCAACCATGTCGCGGCCCGACTGGCGTTCAATAACGGCGTCGACGTGGCCACCGCGGTGGCGGTTCGCTCCGTGATCACGGCGCTGGCGGTGACGCTGCTGCTGTTTGTGCAGCAGGTGCCGGTGGCCTTCACGGCCCGGCACCGGCGCTATCTGCCGCTCATCGGACTGCTTATCGGCGTGCAGAGCCTGTGCCTGTACTCGGCCGTGGCAAGGCTGCCCGTGGCCCTGGCATTGCTGGCTTTCAACACCTATCCGCTGTGGACAGCGCTCTGGGCCTGGCTGATCTACCGCAAGAGCCCGGAACGCGCGGTGCTGATTGCCATGCCGGTGATCCTGCTGGGTCTGGCACTGGCATTGGACGTGCTGGGTGCAGCCTCGGGTCTGGGTGCCGCCGGCCAGTGGGGCCGCATCGGCGTGGGTGTGGCCTTTGCCCTGATGGCCGGCGCCACTTTTGGCGTGGCCCTGGTGCTGACACAGCATGAGGCCGGCGACCTGGATGGTAGGGTGCGCACCGCCACCACCATGGGCCTGGTGGGCCTGCTGGCCCTGGGCGGCGTGGCGCTCCAGGGCGGCTTCCATTTTCCGCAGGCCATGGCCGGCTGGTGGGGACTGGCGGCCCTGACCTTCTTGTACGGTACCGCCTTCACCATCATGTTCACCGTGCTGCCGCGCCTGGGCGTGGTGGGCAACTCGGCCATCATGAATGTCGAACCGGTGTTTGCCCTGGCGCTGGCCTGGGCCATACTGGGCCAGGCCATTGCCCTGATCCAGATTGCCGGCGCCTTGCTGGTTGTGGGTACCGTGATGGTGCTGGGTTTGCGCAAGCGCTAGCACGGTGCAGGCGTGGTCGCGTGCCGACGCCGCAGGCCGGCCCACCCAAATGGGTACAGTTGGGTATCCCCATTCCAGCTGTACTGCCATGTCTGATTCCAAGCACCCTCCAGCAGCCTTGACGGCGCTGGCCTTGCTGGCCATGACCTGCGCCCTTGGCGCCAGCAACGCACGCGCACAGGCAACCGCGCCGCTCACTGCCGACGAACTGCGCAGCTGCATCGCCCAGCAGGACACGCTGGAGCAGCGCACCGCCGGCCTGATGCGCGCGGCCAAGGAGGTCGAGTCGGCCAAGACCGCGCTGGCGCTGGAGGCCGGCAAAATCGCCGAAGCCCAGAAGGATGTGAACCCCAAGGACAAGAAGGCCATCGCAGCCTACAACGCCCGCGCCGTGGACTACAACCGCAGTAGCCAGGAATTCAACGCCCAGGCCCTGGCACTCAACGCCCTGGGCCGCATCATCCAGGGCGAGCGCGAGGCCTTCACGGCCGCTTGCGTCAACCGCAATTTCCGCGCCGTGGATCGGGAAGCGATCCTGAAGCAGCAAGCAAAACCCTGAGCCGATGGTACGCATCCTGAAAATCCTGCTGCTGGTGGCGGCGGGCCTGCTGCTGGTGCTGGCGGCGGTCGCCTTCGCGCTGCAGCGCTGGAGCGGCTCTGACGACTTCCGCCAGCGGATCGAGCAGGAGGCCAGTACTGCGCTGGGCGCGCCGGTGCAACTCGGCCGCATCAGCGTCTCCCTGTGGCCGCTGCCGGCCGTGGCGCTGGACGAAATTCGCGTCCGGACCGAGCCGCCCTTGACCGTGGCGCGGATCGAGGCACGACCGCAATGGGCCGCGCTGCTGGGTGGCCGGCTGGTGGTGGCAACGCTGGTCGTGCGCCAGGCAGTGCTGTCGCAGCGCGCCATCAACACCCTGAGCAGCAACCTGCAAAAGCGTCAGGCCGCGGCATCCCCCAGGCCAGCCACCGCCGCCACAGCAGATCTGGCCTGGCTGCCGCGGCGGGCCGTGATCGACGGCCTGACCTGGGTCAACCTGCGAGGACACAGCAGCACACTGCAGGCCGAGTCCACGCTGGATGATGAAGGCTGGCCGCAGGCTCTGTCGTTCAAGCTGCTGCAGGGGGCCTGGGCCGGTACCCAGGCGTCACTGCAGGCGCAAGCCACGCCGGCAGCGGGGCAACGCACCTGGGACCTCAAACTCACACTCGGCGGCGGCACGGTGCAGGGGCCGGTGAGCTTCACCCCTGCAGCCAAGCCAGGTGGCGAGTTCGCCTTGCAGGCGCAGCTGCAAACCCGCGAGGTCGAGGTTTCAGCCCTGACAGCACCGAGCAAGACGCTCAGCGGCAAGCTCGAAGCCAACACCGGCCTGCGCGCCAGCACAGCCAATGCGGCGCTGCTGGCCGACGTTTTGCAGAGCCAGACCAGCTTCACGGTGCGCCAGGCGGCAGTGCACGGCATTGACCTGGCCAAAGCGGTCAGCACCGTGGGTTTGAGCCGCGGTGGCGAAACCCAGCTCGATACCCTGGCGGGCCAGGTCAGCACCTCCGGCGCCAGCATCACCCTGGCCAATCTGGCGGCCCGCTCCGGTGTGCTGGCGGCAAGCGGCAACGCCTTCATATCGCCAGCACGCGTGCTGAGCGGACGCATCAGCGTGGACCTGGGCACCAAGCTGGTCGGCGTGCCGCTGCAGCTTGGCGGCACCCTGGACGCGCCGGAAGTGACACTGTCCCGCAGTGCCATGCTGGGTGCAGCCATTGGCACGGCCGTCATGCCCGGTGTTGGCACCGGCGCCGGTGCCAAGCTGGGCGATCAGGTGGGTGAGGGCGTGCGCAAGCTGTTCGGAAAATGATCAGGTGACCTGTACCGGCACCCGCTGCGCCAGCGCGCACATGAGCTCATAGCCCACGGTACCGCCGGCCAGGGCGATTTCGTCGATGTCCAGGCATTGGCCAGTGCTGGCGCAACCCCACAGCGTCACTTCGCTGCCCATGCCTGCCGCCAGTGAAGCAGGCAGCTCAACCGTGATCATGTCCATGCTGACCCGCCCGACCATGCGGCTGCGCTGTCCTGCAACCAGCACCGGGGTGCCGGTACTGCAGTGGCGTGGATAGCCATCGGCGTAGCCGCATGCCACCACGCCGATGCGCATTGCAGCGGACGCGACAAAACTTGAACCATAGCCCACCGCGTCGCCCGGCTGCAGGTCCTGCACGCCGATGATCCGGCTGCGCAGGCTCATGGCAGGATCCAGGCGCCAGTACGACGCACTGTGCTCGGGATAGTCGGGCGCGCTGCCATACAGGGCAATGCCGGCACGCACCCAGTCCGACTGCAGCTGCACGCTGCGGTCGCCGGCACCGGCGGCCGCCATGTGGCGCAGCGTCGCTGCACTGTTGGACAGAGAACGCTCACCCGGCAAGTCCTGGGTGGTGGCGCGAAAGACCGCGAGTTGGCGCTCGATGCCCAGTGGCCCGTCGGCATCGCTGAAGTGCATCATCAACGAGATCTCATCGACCTGCGGCAGCGCGTTGAGCCGGCTCCAGGCGCTGCGGTACTGTTGCGGCACGAAACCCAGGCGGTTCATGCCGGCGTTGAGCTTGAGGAAAACGCGCTGCGGCACATGGGTCTTGTGTGCCGCCAGCCAGTCGATCTGCGCCTCGCAGTGCACGGTGTGCCAAAGCTCCAGGCGCGAACACAGCTCCAGATCCCGCGGTTCGAACACGCCCTCCAGCAACAGCACCGGTCCACGCCAGCCCAGGGCGCGCAGGCGTTGGGCCTCGTCCAGATCGAGCAGGGCAAAGCCATCGGCGCCACGCAAGGCATCGAACACACGCTCGATGCCGTGGCCATAGGCATTGGCCTTGACCACCGCCCAGACCCGCGCGTCTGGCGCCGCGGCGCGCACCCGCTCCAGGTTGTGGCGCAGCGCATCGCCATGAATCGTGGCCTGGATCGGACGGGGCATGTTCGGGCTGGATTGGGGAAGGCCTGGATTTTGACACCGCTGGGCATGCTATAACCCATCGTCGTTTACAGGTCGTTTACAAACCACCCTACCTGGGCCCACCCGCAAGCAATGAAGCGCGGCTTTTTCACCATCATGTCAGCGCAGTTCTTCAGCTCGCTGGCCGATAACGCGTTATTTGTTGCTGCCGTCCAGATGCTGCGCTCGGATGGCGCAGCCGAATGGCAGCAGGCGGCATTGGTGCCGATGTTCGCGCTGTTCTACGTGATCCTGGCGCCCTTCGTCGGCGCCTTTGCCGACGCACTGCCCAAGGGCAAAGTGATGCTGATCAGCAATACGATCAAGGTCTTTGGCTGCATGCTGATGCTGTTCGGCACGCATCCGCTGATGTCCTATGCCATCGTCGGCCTCGGAGCCGCCGCCTACTCACCGGCGAAATACGGCATCCTCACCGAGTTGCTTCCAGCATCGCAACTGGTCAAGGCCAACGGCTGGATCGAGGGCCTGACCATCGGCTCGATCATCCTGGGCGTGCTGCTGGGCGGGCAACTGGTGGGCAAGCACCTGTCGGGCCTGCTGCTGTCGTTCGACATGCCCTTGGTCGACACCGGCATTGACACGCCAGCCGAGGCCGCGATTTCGGTGCTGATCCTGGTGTACCTGATCGCCGCCTGGTTCAACACCCACATACCACTGACCGGCGTGGAGATGCGTCCGATGCCGCGGCGCCTGCACACCCTGCTGCCGGACTTCTGGGCCTGCCATACCCGGATGTGGCGCGACAAGCTGGGCCAGATTTCGCTGGCTGCCACGACCCTGATCTGGGGCGTTGCGGGCAACCTGCGCTTCATCGTGTTGGCCTGGGCCGCGGCCGCCCTGGGCTACACCGTGACCCAGGCCTCGGCCTTGCAGGGCGTGGTGGCGCTGGGCACCGCCGTGGGCGCCATCGTGGCCTCGATGCGCATGCGGCTGGAAGACGGACCGCGTGTGATCCCGCTGGGTATCGGCATGGGTGCGCTGATCATCATGCTGATCTTCATTGACAGTGTCTGGGTGGCGGCGCCGTTCCTGATCCTGCTGGGCGGCATCGGCGGTTTTCTGGTGGTGCCCATGAATGCGCTGCTGCAGCACCGCGGCCACAACCTGATGGGCGCGGGGCGTTCGATCGCGGTCCAGAACTTCAACGAGCAGTTCTGTATCCTGGGGCTGGGCGCCGCCTACAGCCTGTCCACCGGTCTGGGCCTGCCCACTTTCGGCGCCATCACCGGCTTCGGCATCGTGATCGCCGGCGTGATGTGGCTGATCAAGCGCTGGCATGCCTCCAACCTGCGCAACCACCGCGCCGAGATCGACCACTTGCTGGAAATCGCGCGCCACGACAACATGCATGGTTAGTGTGAACATCCTTTAGGGAAGCCCCTGGGACCATTGCCCCGTCCACCCCATGTCCAGCCCACGCGCGCTCCTCCTGACCGATGTGGTCGACAGCACCCGGCTGGCAGAGGAACTGGGCGACGAAGCTATGGCCCGGCATTGGGCTGCGCACGACCGGGCGGCCCGGGACCTGCTGCCGCAGTGGCGCGGCCTGGAAATCGACCGGACCGACGGACTGCTGCTGCTGTTCGAGCGCGCCGCCGACGCCGTGGGCTATGCGCTGAGCTACCAGCGCCTGCTCGGTACGCTGGGATTGCCGTTCAAGGCGCGTGCCGGCATTCATGTCGGACCGGTGACGCTGCGAGAAAATAGTGCTGCCGACATTGCGCGCGGTGCCAAGCCGCTGGAAGTCGAGGGACTGACCAAGCCGATCGCGGCCCGTGTGATGGCCGTCGCCCATGGCGGCCAGACGCTGCTGACGGAGCAAGCGCGGGTACAGCTAGGCACAGTGGCAGCGCGGCTGCAATCGCATGGCCACTGGCGGCTCAAGGGCTTGAGTGAACCGCTGGAGTTGTTCGAGGTCGGCGACGAGCAGGCTGCATTCATGCCGCCGCAGGATGCGCCCAAAGCCTACCGCGTGGTGCAACGCTCCGACCTGTGGCTTCCGGTGCGCGACATCCGCCACAGCCTGCCGGTGGAACGCGACAGCTTCGTCGGCCGGCGCGAGCCGTTGCTGGCGCTGGCGCGCAAGCTCGAGAGCGCGCGTCTGGTCTCGGTGCTGGGCATGGGCGGCACTGGCAAGACCCGGCTGGTGACGCACTTTGGCTGGAGCTGGCTGGGCGAGTTTCCAGGCGGCGTCTGGTTTTGCGACCTGTCGCAGGCCCGCACCCCGGACGGCATGCACTGTGCCCTGGCCAAGGGGCTCGGCGTGCCACTGGACAAGTCCGATCCGCTGTTGCAGCTGACACACGCCGTCGCGGGCCGCGGCAACTGCCTGGTGGTGCTGGACAATTTCGAGCAGGTTGCTCCATGGGCCGAAGCCTTGCTGGCACCCTTGCTCAACCGGGCGACGCAAGCCAGATTCGTCGTCACCACACGGGTGGTCCTGGGCATACCCGGCGAGGAGCTGCTGGCGCTGGAGCCGCTGCCGGTGGACGACGCACAGGCCCTGTTCCTGCGGCGCGCCGAGTCGGCCCGCCACGGCTTCAACCCGGGCCCTGAAGACCTGGCCGCCATTGCGCAGCTGGTGCGGGTGCTCGACGGCCTGCCGCTGGCCATTGAACTGGCGGCCGCACGGGTGCGCGTGATGACGCCGCGCATGTTGCTCTCGCGCATGCACGAGCGCTTCAAGTTGCTGTGGACCAGCGCCGGGCGGCACGACCGGCAGGCCACCCTGCGGGCCGCCTTTGACTGGTCCTGGGAGCTGTTGAGCCCGCCGGAGATGGCGGCACTGGCGCAACTGTCGGTGTTCGAAAGCGGCTTCACGCTGGCCACGGCCGAAGCTGTGCTGGACCTGGGCCCGGCGGCGCCCTGGAGCGTGGATATGGTGCAAGCGCTGGCGGACAAGAGTTTTATCCGTCAGGTGGCGGACGACCGCTTTGACCTGCTGGAGAGCGTGCGCGCCTACGCGGCCGAACACCTGGCAAGCATCGGCCGTTTTCCCGGCAGCGGGCCACAGGCGGTGCTGGCGGCGCAGACCCGGCACTGGCGCCATTTTGCTGGCCTGGACGAACGCACGGCCGTGGCCCAGGGTTGCGTTGAAACCGGCAACCTGGTGCTGGCCTGCCACAACGCCCTGGCCCAGGGCGATGCTGCGGCGGCCGTCGGCGCCATGGCCGGCGCCTGCGCGGCGCTGCGGCTCAGCGGTCCGGTGCGGGCCGCGGTGCAGCTGGCTGGCAGTGTGCTGGCGCTGCCGGGCCTGTCAGATGCCCAGCGCACCGCCACCGAGGGCGTGCTGGGCGGCGCCCACCATCTGCTGGGCAATGCCAGCCTGGCACGCGAATACACCCACGCCGCGCTGGCGCGCGCCCGCCATGCGGCCGATACAAGCCAGGAGGCGCT
This sequence comes from Rhodoferax sp., assembly GCA_031372035.1. Classification (GTDB taxonomy): domain Bacteria; phylum Pseudomonadota; class Gammaproteobacteria; order Burkholderiales; family Burkholderiaceae_C; genus CAISIP01. The sequence goes on from JANMKM010000147.1 coordinate 12,849, forward strand.
GCTGGCCTGCACCCTGGGTGAACAGCTGGCCGAGCACGGCCAGCTGGACGAAGCCCGGCACAACTTACAGTGCGCGCTGGAGCTGGCCAAGCAACAGGATGACCGGCTGCTGCAGTGCCGCATACACAACGGCCTGGGCGCCATGTGCAGCGATCTGGCGCGGCTCGATGAGGCCGCCGGCCATTACCGGCGCGCACTCGCGCTGGCGCAGCAGGAAGGCAACATACGCTGGCAAGGTGGACTGCTCGGCAACCTGGGCGCATTGCTGCACGGTCGCGGCCAGCTCGACGAGGCCCGGCAGCACTATGAACAGGCCTTGGCGCTGGCACAGACCGTCGGCGACCGGCGCTGGGAGGGCAACACCCGCTGCAACCTGGGGCTGCTGCACCATGAGCAGGGCCGCCCGGCCGATGCCCGGGCCCAGTTCGAAGCCGCGCTGGGCATGGCCCGGGACATTGGCCACCCGCGGTTGGAAAGCACGGTGCTGTGCAACCTGGGCCTGGCTGTGGAAGCGCAAGGCGATCTGGCTACTGCGCATCGGAACCAGCTGGCGGCGGTGGAGCTGGCACATGAACTCGGCGACCCGCATTCGGAGGGCGTGTTTCGCACCCACCTGGGAGCGGTGCTGGCACGGCTGGGCCAGATTGCCGCAGCGTTGCAATGCCTGCAGCAGGGTGCGGAATTGCTCGCTGGTGTTCAGGACCGCATGGCGCTGGGGTTGTTGCAGTGCAAGCTGGCCGAGGTGGAGCACCTGGCTGGCAACAGCGAGGCTGCGGCTGCAGCGCTCAGCCTTGCGGCACTCACGGTGTCAGAGCTCGGTCTGGAGGCCGACTCCGAGGTTGGTCGGGCGCTGGCGCAGGCACGTTCGGTGCTGGGAACGACGCTGATCGTCTAGTTTCGCTGCGACAGGGCACCGGCTACGGCTGGTCGTCTCCCCGATTGATGATGATGGGATCCACGGCAACACATGACACCTTGGTCGGTGGAGGTTGCGGATTTGCTGTTGGTCCCGGAATGAGCATTTCAACGTAAATGTTGTACGCCAAGGCTTTGAATCTGGAATTCACGCTACGCCACTTGTAAATATGCTCCTTTGGCTTGGAGTCAGGATCCCGCTCATAGTTTGGTTCGTCAAAATCGAAGTCCTCGTCATTGTCGTAACCTGTTATGTTGAATGCGATGCCACGAATCGGTGGTGAAACCGAGTCATCGTGCGCGAATTGGAAACGGATGGGACCGTTTCCAAAGGGATTCGGAATTCGAGCGGGGTCAAGTTTCCAAGCAATGGTGGCCGGGCGGGTCCTATTTAGTCGTTTTGGATTCATGATGACTCCTATCGCCATGGTCGCTGTGCATTTCGATAGGCTGGCACTTGCGCCAGCTGAGAATGTCATGTTGATAGTGAATTCGCAACGCGCCTTTTTTGGCTCGCAGGTATCAGGGGTGATTGCGCTTCTTGCCTGAACCTTGGCACCTGTAGCAGCCTGTTGTGCTTGGCTACTTTGCGCCAACCCAGCCAAGAATGCCAAAAAGACAAGATAGATGACTCTCATGATCCCTCCCAATTCATAGAGAAAAATGGGCTTGCGGCCCGTGTTCCCGGCAGAGGCGCCGTCACTGTTCCAACAGCCTGCAGCGGCGCATTCCTGGCGGGACCGGGCCGTGCTTCATGTGCGCATTTTTGGGGCCGGCCATGCCGAGGCCCGCAGTATCAGCCGATTCCAGTGCTGCACGCAAGACACAAATGGTGGACGCGCACTGTCGCTGCCGACCGCATACGCTACCCTTGGCCCCGCGCCACTGTGCGCGTCCGAAGCCCCTGCATGCTTGAACCTTCCACCACCGTCACGCCGGCGCCCGCCCAGGCAAACCTGCTCCCCGCCCTGGCGCTGATGGTCAATGCACTGGTGTGGGGCTTGTCCTGGTGGCCCTTTCGCTGGCTGCAGCAGCACGGGTTGCACCCGATGTGGGCCACGGCCCTGATCTATGCCCTGTGCACCGTGTGCGCCCTGCTGTGGCGGCCGCAGACCTGGCGCGCGCTGCCGCAACATCCCTGGCTCTGGCTGCTGCTGCTCTCGGCCGGTCTGAGCAATGCCGGCTTCAACTGGGCTGTCACCGTGGGCGATGTGGTCCGCGCTGTGCTGCTGTTTTACCTGATGCCGGCCTGGTCGCTGCTGCTGGCCTGGCCGGTGCTGGGAGAGCGCCCCGGGGCAGCGGCGTTGGGTCGGCTGGCGCTGGCCCTGTGCGGCCTGGTGATCGTGCTGGGCACGCCCGGCTCGCCCTGGCCACTGCCGCATGACCTGGCCGACGCCATGGCGTTGATGGGCGGCTTCTGCTTTGCCCTGACCAATGTGCTGCTGCGCCGCCTCAACCACACGCCGGCGCCAGCCCGGGTGCTGGCCATGTTCGCCGGCGGGGCGCTGTTGCCGGCGCTGGCAGCGCTGATCGGCCTGGGTGGCGGCGTGGTGCCGCTGCCGCCGGCTCCAGCTCCTGCCTGGGTCGGCATGCTGCTGGCTGTGGGTGCCGCTTTCCTGCTGAGCAACATCACGCTGCAGTACGGCGCCGCCCGGCTGCGCGCCAGCACCACCGCGCTGGTGATGCTCAGTGAAGTGGTGTTTGCCAGCGTGTCCTCGATCCTGCTGGGGGCCGGCATTCTCGGTGGGCGCACCGTGCTCGGCGGTGCCTTGATCATGCTGGCGGCGCTGCTGGCGGTGTGGCCGGCGCGCGCGCGCTGACTGCGCTGGCCCGGCTCTGCGGCTCGCCATACTCGACCCGATTGCGTCCCAAGTGCTTGGCCAGGTAGAGCGCGGCATCGGCCGCGCGGTAGAGCTCGTCGATCTCGCACTGCTCGCCCGGGGCCAAACCGCTGACACCAAAACTGGCGTAGATCTGCAGCTGCACACTGCCCCAGAGTACCGGTTGCGCCGCCAGCAGCGCCCGCAGCTTCTCGGCCACGGCCAGGGCTTCGTCGCGCCCGGTCTGGGGCAGCAGCAGGATGAACTCTTCGCCACCGAGCCGGCCCACCAGGTCGGTGCTGCGCACCCCGTGCTGCAGCAACGACGCTGTGTGCTGCAGCACGGCGTCGCCCGCGGGGTGGCCATGCTCGTCGTTGACCAGCTTGAAGTGGTCCAGGTCCACCAGCACCACATGGGTGGCGGCCGGGTGGCGCTGTGAGCGGCCCAGCTCCTGCGCCGCCCGGCGCATGAATTCGCGCCGGTTGTAGAGACCGGTCAATGCGTCGTGGTCGGCCAGGAATTCCAGTTCCTTCTGCTTCACCGTCAATGCCGTATGGCTGGCCGTGAGCTGGCGGCGCAACAGCACCGCCTGCACGTACTGGTGCCACACCACCCAGGACACCAGGATCGACAGCGCCACCGCCACCACGGCCTGGATCCGGTTCGAATACAACGGCAGCGGATCCGCCTGGAACTGCGGCAGCAAACCGTAGAAGGCCAGCAGCGCCATGCCATAGATCGGCAGCGCCAGGGCCGGGCGCATCAGCGACAGCACCGCCGTGCCCATGCAGCCCACGACGAAGGTGATGATGCTGGGTGTCACCTGCTGGTCGATCAGCGAACAGGCGGCGGTGAAGGCCAGATACACCAGACACAGCAGTACCTGCAGGGCGAGGGTGGCATGGCGGCCGCGGCGCAGTAGCAGCTCGGCCAGCAGCGCCAGCACCACGCCCAGGACCACCATCACCAGATTGCTCCAGGCCAGCTGCACCGCCCAGGCCACTTCGTTGGGCACGGTCAGGCGCCCGGACTCGCGCCAGAACCACCAGACCAGCACCAGGTCGATCGGCACCACAGACAGCGCCACCCAGCGAAAGCGGCGCAGTGTCTCCCGCGTGCCCTCGGCTTGCACCTGCTGGTAGGCGCTGCGGGTCCGGCGCAGCCAGGTGCGCAGCTTGGTCCAGGCCGGCTTCATCGGCAGTACCTCCGTGGCGCCCATGGTCGCATGGTTGACGGGCTGTGCGCAAGTTGCCTTGCCGGTGTTATCGTTGTGCCGCCACGCTGTTTTCCACCACCTCTGATCCGGAGTTGCAATGTCCACCGTCTACGATTTCGAAGCCCAGCAGATTGACGGCAAGAACGTCAAGCTCTCCAAGTTCAAGGGCAAGGCACTGTTGATCGTCAATACCGCCAGCGCCTGCGGCTTCACGCCCCAGTTTGCCGGCCTGGAAGCGCTGCACAAAAGCTATGGCAAGAAGGGCCTGGTGGTACTGGGTTTTCCCTGCAACCAGTTCGGCGCGCAGGACCCGGGCAGCAATGACGAGATCGCCGGCTTTTGCCAGCTCAACTACGGTGTCACGTTCCCGATGATGGCCAAGATCGATGTCAATGGCGCCGGCGCGCATCCGCTGTACCAGTGGCTCAGCGCCGAAGCACCCGGATTGTTGGGTACCAAGGCGATCAAGTGGAACTTCACCAAGTTCCTGGTGGGCAAGGACGGCTCCGTGCGCAAACGCTACGCGCCCAACGACGCGCCCGAGAACATGGCTGTTGACATCGAAGCGGCACTCGCCGCCTGAAAGCGCATGCTGCAGGACCCCATCCTGAAAGTGCAGCCACTGGGCTTCCCCTGGCCCACGATCGACCCCTTTCTGTTCTGCGTGCACCACGACGACGCCTATCCGCGCGGCAATGGCGCAATGGGGCCGGATGCCAGCCTGACCGGGCGCGAAATGGGTCAGGACTTTGGTCGCAAGGACGGCTGGAGCATGTACCACGGCACGGCGGTTCCAGGATTCCCCTCGCATCCACACCGCGGGTTCGAGACCGTGACCATCGTGCGCCAGGGCCTGATCGACCATTCCGACTCACTCGGCGCCACGGCCCGCTTTGGCCCTGGCGACGTGCAATGGCTCACCGCCGGCCAGGGCATCGTGCACTGCGAGATGTTCCCCCTGGTGCGCAGTGACCAGCCCAATCCGCTGGAGTTGTTCCAGATCTGGTTGAATCTGCCCGCTGCCAACAAGATGGTGCCGGCCCACTTCACCATGCTGTGGAACGAAATCATCCCTCACCTGCAGTTCGCCGACACGCAGGGCCGCAGCACCAAGGTCGACAACATTGCCGGCAACCTGCTGGAGCCGCCAGCGCTGTCACCGCCACCCGACTCCTGGGCCTCGAACCCGCTGTCGGACCTGGCGATCCTGACCATCCGCATGGCCAGCGGCGCGCGCTGGACCCTGCCGGCGGCGCGCACGGCCTCCAGCCGGCGCCAGCTCTATGTCTTTCGCGGCAGCGGCCTGCAGCTCGCCGGCCAGGCGGTGGCGGCGGGCTCGGCCGTGGAGTTGAGCGCCGACGCCGCCGTGGAACTGGTCAACGGGCCACAAGAGGCCCATTTGCTGCTGTTGCAGGGTCGGCCAATTGCCGAACCGGTGGCACAGTACGGACCCTTTGTCATGAATACCGAGTCCGAGATCCACCAGGCCTTTGCCGACTACCGGCGCACCAGCTTCGGCGGCTGGCCCTGGAGCAGCAACGAACCGGTGCATCCGCGCGGACAGGGCCGCTTCGCCCGGCATGCCGACGGGCGGGTTGAGACACCGCAGACAGCAATCATCAGCGACTGACGCGACGCGAGCCCGGCTTTCAGGTGCCCAGCGCCGCGGCCGAGGCGCCGATCTGGCGCAGCATGTCGGCCAGGGTCTTGCCGCTCTCGGGGCCAAAACGCTGCCCCAGCACTTCGATTCCTCGGATGCGGTCAACACGGAAACTGCGAAAGTCCTGCCGCGTCTCACACCAGGCCGCCAGGGTCCAGACCCGGCCCCAGTAGAAGCAACCCAGCGGCCACACCGTGCGCTCGCTGTTGCGCTCTGCCAGGTCGCAGTAGCGCAGGCGCAGTTTGGACCGTGCCGCCAGCGCTTCGCGCAGGCTTTGCAGCAGCTGCTGTGTCGCGGCGTCGGGTGCACCGGATGGGGCATAGATCGGCAGGCTGGTGGCCGCATTCTTCACGTCGGCCGGCAGCACCGACAGGATCTTGCCCATGGCATTCTGGGCTTCCAGTGCCAGCGCCGGGTCCAGCCAGGTCTGCGCCAGCCGCAGCGCCACCACCAGTGCATGGGCTTCCATCTGGGTAAACATCAGCGGCGGCAGCTCGAAGCCGGCGCCAAGCCGGTAGCCCACTCCAGCCTCGCCCTCGATCGGCACGCCCTGATGCTGCAACTGCGCGATGTCACGGTAGACCGAGCGTGGCGAAATCTGCAGGCGATCGGCAAGGTAGGCGGCGGTGGTGAGCCGGCGGCCACGGATCAGCTGGACGATCTGGAACAGGCGGTCGGCACGGCGCATGGCATCAGGGCATTGTGGGCAAGCCCGCGGTGCGCTTGGCAGCAGCGGCCTGCGGATCAATTCATGGCATGCAAGCCTACCCGGTTTCCATCGGGGTCCGTGACATGGGCAAAGAAGCCCATGCCTGGCGGCAAGGCCTGGCGCGGCAAGGCCACGCTGCCGCCGGCAGCCTGTAGCCGCTCCAACGCGGCATCGAGCGACGGGCTGCAGTCCAGGTAGACCAGAATGCCACCAGCGGCTGGCTGTGGGGCCGTGGGGCCGCACATCAGGCAGCCACCCACACCGCCATCGGCATAGGGAAACACTGCGCCTTGCGACGGACCCATGTCCTCATTGCGCATGCTGCAGTTCAGCACCCCCTCGTAAAAGGCCTGGGCCCGTGCCAGATCGGTGCAGGGAATTTCGAACCAGCTGACGGCGTGCTGGATATGCAGTTCGGTGTTCATGGATGACTCCTGATGGGTTGAGAAAATGCTGAACAGGTATGCTGCGCCGGATCTGCTGACAGCGTTGTGTCAGCAGTGACGATTTACCAATGAAAAACCAGTTCCAACCATCACTCCAGGACACCATCGATCAACTGCTCACCGTCCCGGGTGGCCAGCCGGGCTGTGCCGTCGGCGTGATGCGCGAGGGCGAATTGCTGCTGGCCCGAGGCTACGGCTTGGCCAGCGTCGAGCACGGGGTGCCGCTCACCGAGCGCTCGGTGTTTCGCATTGCCTCCGTCTCCAAGCAGTTCACGGTGGCTGCGGCGCTGATGCTGGCCGCGCAAGGCCGGCTCGACCTGCGTGCCGACATGCGCCACTACCTGCCGGAGTTGCCAGAGCTTGCACACGTGGTGCGGATCGAACACCTGATGCGCAACACCAGCGGCCTGCCGGACTTTCTGGAGCTGCTGCGCCTGGGTGGCCTGGGGCTGGACGCGCGGCTGGGCCGCGCTGCGATGCTGCATTGTCTGCAGCGCAATCGCCACCTGAGCTTTGCACCTGGTGCGCAATTCCTGTACAGCAACAGCAACTTCCTGCTGCTGGGTTTGATCGTGGAGCGCATCAGCGGCCAGGGCCTGGGCGACTTTCTGCAGCAGCGCATCTTCGCCCCGCTTGGCATGATCCAGACCTGTTTGGACGTGCCATGCGACAGCGTTCGCGCCGCGCTGGCCACTGCTTATCTGCCTGAAGGCGCCAACGGCTTACGGCGCGCCATGCATGGCTTCGAGCATGGCGGCGAGGGCGGCCTGGTCTCCAGCGTGCACGACCTGCTGTTGTGGGGTGCAGAGCTGTTGCAGCCGCGCCTGCTGGCGCCGGAGTTGGTGCAACAACTGACCAGCCCGACGCAGCTCAACAACGGCTCGGCTTCGAGCTACGCGCGCGGCGTCGAGCTGGGCAGCTGGGCCGGTCAGCCCTGTTTTGGCCACGGCGGCCTGTGGCCGGGCTATCGCACCGAGTTCCTGGTGCTGCCGCAGCCGCAGCTGGCACTGGCGGTGATTAGCAACCACGGCGCCATCAACCCTTACCGGCTGGCCCGTGAGGTGGCGCAGCAGGTGTTGAGCACACAGGCCGGCACGACGCTGGTCGCAGTGCCCACCGTCGCGCCTGAGCCGCCGACAGCCCTGCGGGGTGAATGGATCAACACCGCGCTGCCCGCGGTCTTTCAGCTGGACTTGCTCGGCGGCGAGCTGCAGGCCACGCAATGGGGGGTGCCGTTTGCACTGGCGCTGCAGACGGACGGCAGCTATCTGCCGTGGCGCGGTGCCTTCGAGTTCCGCCTTCACCCGCGCACCGATGACGCGGTGGATCTGGATGTGGGCGCCGGCCAGGTGGCGCGCTTCGAGCGCCTGGTGGCTGCGCCAGCACTGCCGGCCGATCTGCTGGGCAGCTACCGCAGCGACGACCTGGCCACGCTCTGGACCGTGGCTACAGCAGGCGCTCCCGCCAGCAACCAGCCGGCCGGCGACGGGAGCCTGCAGCTGCAGGTCGAAGGCCCGCTGCTTCGTGGCAGCCAGGCCTGGACCTTGCGGCCGCTGGCGCCCGATCTGTTCGAGGTCATCGCCACCGGCTACCCGGCCACCAGCACCATGCTGGCCCGGGTATTGCGCGACGCTGCCGGCGCCGTGCTGGGGCTGGAGGTTTTCAGCAGCCGCATCCGCAGGCTCCGTTTCCACCGCTTCTCCGAATAGAAGCCGGCCACGCCTCAAGCCTACAGGGCCTCGTCCAGCAACTCCACCCAGTGCCGCACCGGCGTGGCAGTGCCGCTTTGCAGATGCGTGATGCAGCCGATGTTGGCCGAGGCTATTGCCTGGGGCTGCAGTTGGCCCAGGCCAGCCAGTTTGCGGTCCCGCAGGGCGTAGGCCATGTCGGGCTGCAGCACCGAGTAGGTACCGGCCGAGCCACAGCACAGGTGTGGCTCCACCGGGTTGAGCCGGATGTCAAAGCCCAGGACACCCAGGTGCTGCTCCACCCCGCCGCGCAGGCGCTGGCCATGCTGCAAGGTGCAAGGCGGGTGCCAGGCAACGATGCCGGGCGCAGCGCGCAGCTTGCTGGCCAGCAGCGGCACCAGTTCAGGCAGCAACTCGCTCAGATCCCGCGTCAAGCCGCTGATGCGTTGTGCCCGTGCCGCGTAGGGCGGGTCGTGCTGCAAGACATGGCCATAGTCCTTGACCGTGACGCCACAGCCGGAGGCGTTCATCACGATCGCCTCGACACCGTCCTGCACATGCGGCCACCAGGCGTCGATGTTGGCGCGCATCTGCTGCATCGCACCGCTCTGGTCGTTGAGGTGGAACTTCACGGCGCCACAGCAACCGGCGGCTGGCGCCACCACGGTCTGGATGCCAGCCGCATCCAGCACCCGGGCCGTGGCGCTGTTGATGTTGGGCAGCATCGCCGGCTGGACGCAGCCCGCCAGCAGCAACACCTTGCGCGCCTGGACCTGCGTCGGCCAGGTTCCTGCCGCCTGGCGCGCCGGCACTTTGTTCGCCAACGCCGCCGGCAGCAGCGGCCGCAGAACCTGACCCAGGCGCATGGCGGGCGCGAACAGGCTGGAGGGCAGGCCTTCCTTCAGGGCCCAGCGCAGCGCGCGGTCCGACATGGGCCGGGGCACCTTGGCATCCACCAGCTTGCGGCCGATATCCACCAGGTGGCCGTAGTCCACACCACTGGGGCAGGTGGTCTCGCAGTTGCGGCAGGTCAGGCAGCGGTCCAGGTGCAGCTGGGTCTTGGCCGTGGGCTCGGCGCCTTCCAGCACCTGCTTGATCAGGTAGATGCGGCCGCGCGGACCGTCGAGCTCGTCGCCCAGGATCTGGTAGGTGGGACAGGTGGCAGTGCAAAAACCGCAGTGCACGCACTTGCGCAGGATGGCTTCGGCGGCGCTGCCATCCACTGTGTTCTGGTATTCGGGCGCGAGCTGGGTCTGCATCTCAAAGGCCCTCGGCCATGCGGCCCGGATTGAAGATACCGGCCGGGTCGAACTCTTGCTTGAGCCGCCGGTGAATGCCCAACAGGGGTTCTTCCAAGGGTGGAAATCGGGCCACAGAGTTCATGGAATCGCCCCGAGGCGCTAGAAAAACAGTAGCATGCCCGCCCAGGTTACGGACCGAGTCGCGCAGCGCGCCAGCGGCATCCGGTGGCGCCCAGACCCAGCGCAGTGCGCCATGCCATTCCAGCATCTGCGGCCAGGCCAGGTTCAGCACGCGCGTGGTTTGCGGCAGGCTCAGGCGCCACAGCGCCATGTCGCCATCGGCAAGCGACGCCGACGCAAAGAACGGCAGCGTCAAGTCGCGGCAGGCTTGCCAGTCGCGTTCGGCCACGGCTTCATCCACTAAATCCCCCGGCAGGTCCTGCAGCATGCGCGCGCTGGCAGCACGCACGGCGGCATGGGCGCCGCGCAGCCGCACGAACAGCAGATCCCGACCATCACCTGGCGCGTCCGGGTCATGGACCCAGCAGCTGGCATTCAAGGGCAATGGCTGCCCCAGCCAGCGCTGCAACTGCGCCAGGGCGCCGGCCTGGTTCACGGCAAACACCAGCGTGGCCTGTGCTGCCGGCAACGGCGAGACCTTGAGCGAGACCTCGGTCAGCAAGCCCAGCGTGCCCAGGCTGCCCACCATCAGCCGCGACAGGTCGTAGCCGGCCACGTTCTTCATCACCTGGCCGCCAAAACGCAGCAACTCGGCACGGCCATTGACCAGCTCCACACCAAGCACGTAGTCACGTACAGCCCCGACGCTGGCCCGCGACGGGCCGCTCAGGCCGGCAGCCACCATGCCGCCCACGGTGGCGCCGGTACCGGCGCCCGACAGCGCAAAGTGCGGTGGTTCGAACGGCAGACACTGGCCATGCGCGGCCAGCAGCGCCTCCAACTCGGCCAGCGGCGTGCCGGCGCGCACCGTCACCACCAGTTCGCTCGGCTGGTAGTCCAGCACCCCGGTCAAGTCGCGGGTGTCCAGCAGTTCACCGGCAAGCTGCTGGCCATAAAAGTCTTTGCTGCCACCACCACGGATGCGCATGGGTGTCGCAGACGCAGCTGCGTCGCGAACCCGCGCAATGCATTTCTCGAGTACAGCATCCATGGCGGGAACGCCAATTAGGCTCGGAAGTAGTTGACCGGCAGCCCCGGCACATCCATGCGGGTGCTCAATACGCAGCCGGAAAGCGGATAGCGTACCAGCTCTTGCGCGCCGCGGCCGTGGCTGGCAGTGGTGACGTAGAGCGTGCGGCCATCATCGCCGCCAAAGCAGGGCATGGTGGGGCACTGGGCTGGCAGTGCCAGTTCATCCAACAGCTCGCCAGCGGGGGAGAGCTTGAGCACGCGCGCGCCCTCGAACATCGCCACCCAGTAGTTGCCCTCCACGTCCACCGCCGCGCCATCCGGACGGCCGCGATAGCCGTCCATGCCGCTGCGCCAGCCGGGAGGCTTGGGCGCGAACTGGTGCAACACCCGCTGCCCGGTCATGCGATTGGTGCCGGCGTCCCAGTCCCAGGCCCAGACCACCTGGCGCATGGTGTCACTCCAGTAGACGGTGCGCGCGTCCGGCGACCAGGCCAGGCCATTGGCGATGGTGGCGTCGCCCGCCATGCGTTGCACCTGCGGCGTTCGGCCATCGCGGCAGTCCAGGGCGAACAGCTCGGCGGCGGCACGGTCCCGCGGCTCGTACATGGTGCCGGCCCAGAACCTGCCCAGCGGATCGGCCTTGCCGTCATTGAAGCGGGTCGTGGCAGGGTCATGCCCGAAGCGCTGCAGCAATTCCAGCGGCCCGCCCCACTGGCGCGCACGGTAGATGCCGTCGCGCAGCGCGACCACCAGGCCACCACTGGCAGCCGGCGCGATGCAGCCGGGCTCCAGCGCCGGCGCATCCATGGGCCAGACCTCCACGCTACCCCCTTGCACCTCAGCCCGCAGGATCTGCCGACCCGGAATGTCTACCCAGTACAGCCGCCGCTCCTGCGGATGCCAGAACGGCGACTCGCCCAGCGCGCAGCGGTGGGTACCCAACGGGGTCCAGCCAGCTTCGCTCACTTCACCGCCTCCACGCTCGCCCATTGCATGTGGCTCGCTGCCTCCCGAGGAGGCCTTCGCGCCTTGGGGCGGCCCTGCGACGCTCACTTCACCGCCTCCACCGAGATGCTCATGCTGGCGGACAATGACTCGCCCGGCTGCAGCACGGTGACGCCAAGTTCAGCACGGGCGGCGGGCGCGTCCTGCGTCAGGTTGATGGCGTTGTTGACATGGCTCACCGGCTCGATTGCCACGGTGTCGCGGCTGCCATTGGTGAACACCACCAGGCGTGTCAGGGCCGAGCGGATGCAGACATGCAGCAGCTCGTCGCGCAGATGCACCACACCGCTCCAGCCGTCGAAGCAGTGGTCCACGTCCAGGAAGGCACAGTCGGCGTCCAGTCCGTGCGAGGGCGCGCGGTGTGTTGGCAACTTGTGCGCGTCCATCTCCCAGCGCCCGGAAGCGGCAAAGGCGATACGGCTGCGCGCCCGTTTGACGAAATACGGATGCCAGCCCAGGCCGGCCGGCGCCGGGCCAGCAGACTGGTTGGTGATGCTCAGGGTCAGCTCCAGCGTGTTGCCGTGCAACCGCAGGGCTTGCGAGCTGTCGAAGGCAAAGGGCCAGGCGGCATCTGCCTTGTGCTCGTACGACAACAGGGCAAAACCGGCGTCGGCCTCCAGCACCTCCCAGGGCCGTTGCCAGCCCACGCCATGGATCATGTGGGGCTCGTCGCCATTGTTCTGCACCAGCGGGTGGCTGGTGCCATTCCACTGCAACGTGGCATGGGCCACCCGGTTGGAAAACGGTACCAGAGGATAGCTGCCGGCCTGGCGGGCGCTAGCCAGCGCCTGCGGCTCGGTGGATCGCAACACCGGTATGTGGTCAAACCACAGGCCGGCAATGCAGCCGCCCAGGTCCGGTCGCACCACACAGCGCAGGCGCTGGTCCTGCAGGGTCAGGCTGGATGTCATCGGGGTCTCCTTGCGGCCATTGTGCATGCTTGGCGCGACATGCCAGGCGGGCTTGCGGTAACGGCAGCACAAAAAAATACCGCCACCGCCCGGCTCGCACCGGCGTGGTGGCGGTAACCCCAGTGAAGAACTTTAACGGTTGTAAGCGGTCTCGCCGTGGGCCGTGATGTCCAGGCCTTCGCGCTCGTCTTCTTCGCTGACCCGCAGACCGATGACCAGGTCAACAATCTTGTAGGCGATGAAGGAGACGACAGCCGACCAGACGACGGTCAGCAGCACGGCCTTGAACTGGATCCAGACCTGGTCCATCACCGGCACTGAAGACACGGCCGCCGTGACCCAGTCGCCCACCAGGCCAGGGCCACCCAGGGCCTGGTTGTTGAACACGCCGGTCAGCAGGGCACCGACGATACCGCCGACACCGTGCACACCAAACACATCCAGCGAGTCGTCCACACCCAGCACCTTCTTCAGGCCGTTGACGCCCCACAGGCAGGCAAAACCAGCCACGAAGCCGACGACGATGGCGCCCATCAGGCCGACGTTGCCGCAAGCCGGGGTGATCGCCACCAGGCCGGCAACAGCGCCGGACGCTGCACCCAGCATCGAGGCCTTGCCACGCATCAGCGCTTCACCGATGCACCAGGCCAGCACAGCAGCAGCCGTTGCCGAGAAGGTGTTCATGAAGGCCAGCACGGCGGTGCCGTTGGCTTCCAGGGCGGAGCCGGCGTTGAAGCCGAACCAGCCAACCCACAGCAGCGAGGCACCGACCATGGTCAGCGTCAGGCTGTGCGGTGCCATCGATTCCCGGCCGTAGCCGGTGCGTTTGCCGATCACGTAGGCACCCACCAGGCCGGCGACTGCGGCGTTGATGTGCACCACCGTACCACCGGCGAAGTCGAGCGCACCCCATTGCCAGATCAGGCCGGCCTTGGCGTTGGTGGCGTCCACCACGGCCGCCGCGGTGTAGGCGTCCGGGCCCATCCAGAACCAGACCATGTGGGCGATCGGCGTGTAGCTGAAGGTGAACCACAGCGCCATGAACAGCAGCATCGCCGAGAACTTGATGCGCTCGGCAAAGGCGCCGACGATCAGGCAACAGGTGATGGCAGCGAAGGTCGCCTGGAACGCCATGAACAGCAGCTCCGGAATCACCACACCCTTGCTGAAGGTCGCCGCCATCGCGAACTCGCCCTTCTCGGGATTGAACAGGCCCTTCATGAACACGCGGTCGAAGCCGCCGATGAAGCTGTTGCCCTCGGTGAACGCCAGGCTGTAGCCGTACAGGCACCACAACACCACGATCATCGAGAACGTGACGAACACCTGCATCAGCACCGACAGCATGTTCTTGCTGCGCACCAGGCCACCGTAGAACAGCGCCAGACCGGGGATGGACATCATGATGACGAACGCCGTCGCGACGATCATCCAGGCGACGTCGCCCTTGTTCGCGACCGGGGCCGAGGCGGCTGCAGCCGGCGCCGCCGCTGCCTCCGCACCCGAGGCGGCCGTGGCCGCAGCCGGTGCCGCCATGCC
>JANMKM010000150.1:0-5315 GCA_031372035.1 Rhodoferax sp.
GGGGGTGTCCGCCCCGGGGCCCGGGTGGCGCCCGCCCAACCGGGGTGGAACCGCGGGCCCCCCGCCGGGGGGGCCCCCACGTCCAGCGAGCTACACGCAGTGAGCGAGCGTGGGGGCCACATCCTTGCTGTAGTGGACGCCAGCGACCGCCACGGTGCGGTCTTGGGTAACCTGCACGTGACCCGGTGGCCGGTGGTCGTGGGTCGCGCGCTGGACAGTGACCTGATCCTGGACGAAGCGCATCTGGCGGCCAAGCATCTTGAATTGCATGCGGGCACGGACGACAGCGTCCGCGGTTTCCTGACCAGCCAGGTCAACGGTGCGCTGCTGGAGGGCGAGCAGCTGTCGCCGGGTCAGGAGTTTGTCTGGCGTGCCGGCCAAAGCCTGTGCCTGGGGCGCATCCGCTTGGGGCTGCGCATGCGCGCCACGCCGCTACCGGCGGAGCAGCCATTCGAGCCTAGCAGTGGCACTGAACTGGCGCGCAGCAGCGCACTGCTGGTCCTGTTGCTGGCGCTATCGGTTTTTGTGTCCTGGCTCGATGTACGCGAGCCGGATCGTTTCACCCAGACCCTGCCGGTGTTCCTGGTGGGCCTGGGCGGTGTGGTCGCGCTCTGGAGTGCGGCCTGGGCGCTCATGTCCAAGCTGTTCAGCGGTCGACCGCAGTTTTTGCGCCATGTGCGCATCGCCTGTACAACGCTGCTGCTGTCGCAGCTCAGCACGGCTGTTCTGCAGATGCTGGCTTTCATGCTGTCCTGGGCCTGGATGGCGCGATTCGAGAACCATGCCACCAGCATCGTGTTGGCTACCGGCATCTGGTTCCATCTGCGCGCCATCGCGCCGCAACGCGGCCGGATGCTCGGCATGGTGGTGGTCGCGCTGGCGGCACTCGGCCTGGGCACCACCATGGGCAGCCAGTGGTTGCAGAACCAGCGCCTGAGCAGCCAGATGTACATGACCGCCCTGTTTCCGCCACAGTTGCGCCTGGTGGAGGGGGTGCCAGCGAAACAGTTTGTAGATGAACTGGCGGATCTGCGTCCGGCGCTGGACAAGCGGCTCAAGGACGGCTCAGCGGAGAACGCCGAGGATGACTCTGACGATTAGGGCCAAGCCCTAGTCAAGGGGCTGGCGTACCGGTTCGCGCAGCGTCACAAACTCTTCCGCCAACGTCGGATGGATGCCCACTGTGCTGTCAAACTGGGCCTTGGTGGCGCCGGCTTTCATGGCCACGGCAAAACCCTGCACCACTTCACCGGCATCCGGCCCCACCATGTGCAGGCCCACCACCCGGTCGGTGGCATCGTCTACCACCAGCTTGACCAGCGTCCGTTCGCTGCTGCCACTCAGCGTATGGCGCAGCGGCTTGAAGTCGCTGCGGTAGATGCGCAAGCGGCCGTATTTTTCCCGCGCCGCTTCCTCGCTGTAGCCCACGGTGGCTACGCTGGGGTGGGTGAACACCGCCGAGGGGATGAACTGGTAGCTCATGCTGCGCGCAGTGCGGCTGTGCGCCGGACCGAACAGGTGGTCCACCAGTGCCATGGCCTCGCCCAGCGCCACGGGTGTGAGCTGAACCCGGGCCGTGACATCGCCGACCGCGTAGATCGACGGTACCGAGGTCTGGTAGTGGTCATTGACCACGATCGCGCCATCGCGCCCCTGTTCAACCCCCACGGCGGCCAGTTCGAGCACGGCCACCCGCGGCACCCGGCCTGTGGCATAGAGCACGGCGTCGACGGTGATGCTGTTGCCGTCAGTCAGGCGCAGGTCCAGCCCGCGGGCGTTGCGGCTGACGGCTGTCACATCGACCTGAAGCAGCAGTTCCACCCCGGACTTCACCAGCTCCATCCCCAGGAATTCACGCACGTCTTCGTCAAAGCCGCGCAGCACCTGATGGCCGCGGTAGATCTGCGTCACCTCGGCGCCCAGGCCGTTGAAGATCGAGGCGAATTCGCAGGCGATATAGCCGCCGCCCACCACCGCCAGGCGCTGCGGGAACGGCGTCAGGTCGAACATGTCGTTGGAGGTCAGTACGTGCTCGCGCCCCGGGATCGGCGGTACCTGCGGCCGCCCGCCGGTGGCGATCAGGATGTGGCTGGTGCTGTAGTGCTCGCCGGCGACCAGCACGCTGTTCGGTCCGGCCAGGCTGGCCTGGCCCTCCAGCATCTGCACGCCGGCATCGGTCAGCAGCTGCATGTAGACATCGTTGAGGCGGCTGATCTCGCGCCTGCGATTTGCCTTGAGTGTCTCCCAGTTGAAGTGCAGGGCTGCAGATTCCCAGCCGTAGGCCTTGGCTTCCTCGAAGGTGTCGCCATAGTGGGCGGCATAGCTGTAGAGCTTTTTCGGGATGCAGCCGACATTGACGCAGGTGCCGCCCAGACCGGCAATGCCACCCATCTCCGCCAGCGCCACGCGCGCACCACGCTGCGCCGCCATCCGCGCCGCGCGCACACCACCGCTGCCGCCGCCGATGACGAACAGGTCGAAGTCGTGGACAGTCATGGCGGCCTCCTTGCCTTGGGGCTGGGTGATCAGTTCAGGGGTGCCGGTCTGGTGCCGGGCATGTCAACGTCAAGTTCGGCGAACAGCGAAGCACGCGCCGGGCCGCGCGCCGCGGCATCACCTTCGGCCACCCGGCCGGTGTGGGTCAGGCCGGCCATGGGGCCGGGGCGCCCGAGCAGAAAGCCTTGCAGTTCGTCGCAGCCGTGGACTTGCAGGGCAGCCATCTGGCTTGGGGTCTCCACCCCTTCGGCGTTGACCCGGATGTCGAGCGAATGCGCCAGCGAGATGATCGAGCGCACGATCAGCCCGACCTTGGGATCGTGCCCCAGGTTGTGGGTGAAGGCGCGATCGATCTTGACCTTGTCGAAGGGAAAGCGCCACAGGTAGGCCAGGCTGGAATAGCCGGTGCCGAAGTCGTCCATGGCAATGGGTACTTCCATGGCCGAGAGCGAACGCAGCGTCTGCATCACCTCCTCGGTGTTGTTCATCAGCAGCGATTCGGTGATCTCCAGCTCCAGCCGGTAGGCTGGCAGACCGGCGTCGCGCAGCGCTTCGCCCACCAGCTGCACCAGGTTGCGGCTGGCAAACTGGGCCGCCGACAGGTTCACCGCCACACTCAACGGCGCCGGCCAGCTGGCGCAGTCCTGGCAGGCGCGGCGCAACACCCACAGACCGATGCTGTCGATCAGGCCGGACTCTTCCGCCAGCGGGATGAACTCCACCGGCGGCACATTGCCGTGCACCGGGTGCTGCCAGCGCAGCAGCGCCTCGTAGCCGGTCAGGCTGGCGGCGTCGGAACCGTACAGCGGTTGGTAATGCAGGCTCAGCTGGCCGCGTTCGATGGCGTCGCGCAGATCGCGCGTGAGCTCACGCCGGGACTGCATAAGCTGGTCGATGGCCACGTCGTAAAAGCTGTAGGTGCCGCGGCCCTCGGCCTTGGCCCGGTACAACGCCATGTCGGCCTTGCCCAGCAGCTCGTCCGGGTCGGTGGCGTCCACCCCATGGATCGCCACCCCCACGCTGCCACCGCAGCGCACCCGTTGTTCGGCGATGTCATAAGGTGCTGCCAACACTTCCACCAGCCGCTGGGCCAGCGGTGTGACCGTGGCCACACTGGCCACACCCATCAGCAACACGGCGAACTCGTCGCCACCGAGCCGGGCGATCTGGTCGCCATGGCGCACCACGGTGTGCAGCCGCTGCGTAGCCAGGCGCAGCACCTCGTCTCCGGCGGCGTGTCCGAGCGAGTCGTTGACGTCCTTGAAGTTGTCCAGGTCGATGCAGACCAGCGAGAACGCCGGCCCGCCCTCGCCACGGTGCCAGACCGCCTGCTGCAGTGCCTCGGTGAAGCTGGCGCGATTGAGTGCGCCGCTGAGCACGTCGTGGTGCGCCATGTAGCGCACCCGGGCTTCGGCCCGGCGCTGGTGCCGCAACCGCAACCAGAACTGATAGCCCGCCACGGCCAGGATCAGCAGCAACACCACCGCCACCGCCGAGGCCACGCGGGCAAAGGCGCCGTCGGTGGCACGGGCCCGTTCGGCCTGGTCCACGTAAACCTCCACCACGCCCAGCACGGCGCCGTTCTTGAGCACCGGTACATAGGCTTCGCTATAGACGGCAGGCCGGTCGGCGCGCTGCTCGCGCTTGAGCTCCACGTGGCTCTGCCCGGCGAGCACCTTGTCGCGGATCTGGATCTTGCTGCTGCCAACGTCGTGGGCGTCAATGCCATCGCCAGGTCGCGGTTCGCGCGGCAGCTCCGGCAGGTCCAGGTCGTCAGACAGCAGCACCAGCCGGCCGCTGCGGTCGTAGAGCTTGAAGCGGAAGATGTCATCGGCACTGCGCAGCCGCAGCAGTTGCTCGCGTGCCGCCGGGCTCAGACCCTGGCCGGCAAATGCGGCCTCCAGGTCCGGTACGGTGCGGCTGGCGAAATGGGCCCAGTTCAGCGCCGATTTCTCTGCGCCCTGCTGCAACTGGTGCGCCGACTCCTGCCGCAGGACCCAGGCCAGGCACAGCATGGCCAGCCCCAAGCCCGCGGCCCACAGCGCGAAGGTCTTCCAGTCGGCGTTTCGCATCTTCATGGGGTATGGGCAGGCTCTGAACAGGTTCGCGCCGCCAGTGCGGCCCATTTTATAGTCGGGCGATGGAGTTTCTGCTGGTGTTGCTCTTGGGTCTGGTGGCAGGCACGCTGGGCGGCATCGTCGGTTTTGGCACCTCCATCATGCTGATGCCGGCACTGGTGCTGGTGTTCGGTCCGCGCGAGGCCGTGCCCATCATGGGTGTGGCTGCCATCATGGCCAACGCCTCGCGCAGCGTGGCCTGGTGGCGCGAGATCGACTGGCGCGTGACCGCAGCCTACAGCAGCACCGGCATACCGGCAGCGGCACTGGGTGCCGGTACCCTGCTGGTGCTGCCGCCGCGGGTGGTGGAGCTGAGCCTGGCCGGCTTCTTCATCGCCATGATCGGCCTGCGCCGCTGGATGGCACAGCAGCAATGGCAGTTGCGCCTGTGGCACATGGCGCTGGTCGGCGCGGGTATCGGTTTTGTTACCGGCATCGTGGTCAGCACCGGCCCCATCAACGCACCGTTCTTCCTGGCCTATGGCCTGGTCAAGGGCGCCTACCTGGGTACCGAGGCTGCGGCCTCACTGGCGGTGTTCCTGGCCAAGGCCATCACCTTTCGCAGCCTCGATGCATTGCCGCTGGAGGTGCTGGTCAAGGGTCTGGTGATTGGTTCGTCGCTGGTGGCCGGAGCCTTCATCGCCAAGCGGCTGGTGCTGCGCATCGATGCTGAGCGCTTCAAACTGCTGATGGACGGCTTGC
>JANMKM010000160.1:0-5514 GCA_031372035.1 Rhodoferax sp.
AAGTCCTTGGCCACCTTGCGCGCCGCCGCCTCGACACCGAAGGCCTCGCCCACGATCAGCATGCTGCCGCCGGTGGCGTATTCACGCATCACGCGTTCGTAGTCGGCATTGGCGACGTTCTCGCTGGCCTTGTATTCGATGTCGCCGCGCGCCTCGGCCGCCTTGAGCGCCTGGTGCAGTCGGCCTGCCCATTGCTGCTCGAACGGGACGGTGTAGATGCCCGCGACCTTGAGTTTGGCCTGGGCCAGGGTGACGCCGGGCACGGCGACCGCGAGGGCGGCGGCCAGGGCCATGAGTTGGCGGCGATGGAGTGCTTGCATGGGGGGTGTTCTCCGTGGTTGGGGTGAAGGGGGAATCAGGTTCCGGCGCGCTCGAGCATGGCGTGCAGCAGCACGTTGCAACCGGCCGTGATGTGTTCGGGTTTGGCGTCCTCGATCTCGTTGTGGCTGATGCCGTCCTTGCAGGGGATGAAGATCATGCCGGCGGGCGCCAACTGCGCCATGTAGACCGCATCATGGCCGGCGCCGGAGACGGCGGGCATGTTCGAGTAACCCAGCTTCTGTGCCGCGCGGCCCACTGCATCGACGCAGTCGACATGGAATATCTGCGCCGGGTAGCTGGAGACCATTTCGATCTTCACCGGCAGGCCGCTTGTCCGGCTGATCTTGTCCGCAAACGCCTTGACTTCGGCCGCCATGGTGTCGACCAGCGCATCGGTGGCGTTGCGCAGGTCTATGGAGAACTTGACGCGGCCGGGAATCACGTTGCGGCTGTTCGGAAACACCTGCACCATGCCCACGGTACCGCGCCCGTGCGGCTTGTGGCGCAGCGCCGCCGCCACCACCTCCTGCATGATGTGCGTCGACACCTGCATGGCGTCCTTGCGCAGCGCCATCGGGGTCGGGCCGGCATGGGCTTCCATGCCGGTCACGGTGCAGTCGAACCAGCGGATACCGAGCACGCCCGACACCACGCCGATGGTCTTGTCGTTGTCTTCCAGCACCGGTCCCTGCTCGATGTGGGTTTCGAAATACGCGCCGATCGGGTGGTCACCCGGCTCCTGCGTTCCGATGTAGCCGATGCGTTCCAGCTCTTCCTTGACCGATTTGCCGGCCGTGTCCCTGGCGGCGTAGGCATGCTCCAGTGTGAAGGCCTTGGCAAACACCCCGGAACCCATCATCACCGGCACAAAGCGGGAGCCTTCCTCATTGGTCCAGAACGCCACTTCGATCGGGGCCTCGGTCTCGATGCCGTGGTCGTTCAGCGTGCGCACCACCTCGATGCCGGCCAGCACCCCATAGTTGCCGTCGAACTTGCCACCGGTGGGTTGGGTATCGATATGGCTGCCGGTGACGATGGGTGGCAGGCTGTTGTTGCGGCCGGCGCGGCGCATGAAACCGTTGCCGATCTTGTCGATCACCACCGTCATGCCCGCCTCGCGCGCCCAGCGGATCACCAGGTCGCGGCCCTGCTTGTCCAGATCGGTGAGCGTGAGTCGGCACACGCCGCCCTTTTCGGTGGCGCCGATCTTCGCCAGCTCCATCAGCGAGGCCCACAGGCGCTCGCCGTTGATGCGCATGGCATCAATCTTTGGGCTGGCGGTTTTTTCAGCTACGGCAGCATTCATGATGTTCTCCTGGTGGACGGTGACTGGCGTTGAAGGGCGCCGCTGCGGATCAGCGCGCCACCGCGCTGGGTTGGGTGCTCTGGCTGCGTTTGGCCGAAGCGTCGAAGTTGATGCCGAACGGCTTGCGCTTGATATAACGGCCGGCGCCGGACGTGGCGCGCAGATCACCCTGCACGTAGACCAGCTTGCCCTGGCTCAAGGTGTGGC
This sequence comes from Rhodoferax sp., assembly GCA_031372035.1. GTDB lineage: Bacteria > Pseudomonadota > Gammaproteobacteria > Burkholderiales > Burkholderiaceae_C > CAISIP01. Next base: position 1,835 of record JANMKM010000160.1, read on the forward strand.
TGGGCACGCCGCGCACCTGCATGCCTTCAAAGATGTTGAAGTCGCCCTTGCTGTGGTGGGTCTTGGCGGAAATGGTTTTTGTGCCCTGTGGATCCCACACCACGATATCGGCGTCGGCGCCTGCGGCCACCAGGCCCTTTTGCGGATAGATGTTGAACAGCTTGGCGGTATTGGCCGACGTGATGGCGACAAACTCGCTGGCCGTGAGGCGGCCGGTATTTACGCCCTGGTCCCAGATCACCGCCAGGCGCTCCTCGATGCCGCCGCAGCCGTTCGGGATCTTGGTGAAATCGTCGCGGCCACCGGCTTTCTGCTCGGCGCAGAAGGTGCAGTGGTCGGTTGCCGTCGTGTGCAGGTTGCCTGACTGCAGGCCGCGCCAGAGGAATTCCTGGTTTACCTTGGGCCGGAACGGCGGGCTCATCACATGGCCGGCCGCGTAGGCGAAGTCCGGATTGCGGTACACCGAGTCGTCGATCACCAGGTGGCCCGCCAGCACTTCGCCGTACACGCGCTGGCCGCGCGCGCGGGCCCGGGCGATCGCCTCGGCCGATTCGATGCAGGACACATGCACGACGTAGATCGGCACTCCCAGCACCTCGGCGATGGCGATCGCGCGGTTGGCGGCCTCGCCCTCGACCACTGGCGGTCGCGACAACGGGTGCCCCTCCGGCCCCTTGATGCCCATGCGCGAAATCTCCTGCTGCAGCAGGTACACCAGCTCGCCGTTTTCGGCGTGCACGGTGGGCATGGCGCCCAGCTCCAGTGCGCGCTGGAAGCTGTTGACCAGGGTCTCGTCACTGCACATGATGGCGTTCTTGTAGGCCATGAAGTGCTTGAAGCTGTTCACGCCTTCATCCTTCACGAGCCGGCCCATGTCGGCATGGACCGAAGGGTCCCACCAGGTGACGGCGACGTGAAAACCGTAGTCGGCTGCCGATTTCTCGGCCCAGCCGCGCCAGGTCTGGTAGGCCTCCATCAAGTGTTGCTGCGGATTGGGGATGACGAAGTCGATGATGGACGTGGTGCCTCCGGCCAGGCCGGCTGCGGTGCCGGTGAAAAAATCGTCCATCGTGACCGAGCCCATGAAGGGCAACTGCATGTGGGTGTGCGGGTCGATGCCGCCGGGCATCACGTACTGGCCGCCGGCGTCGATCACCTGGGCGCCGGCCGGCGCCTGCAGGTCGTCGCCGACGCTGTGAATCTTGCCGTCCACGCACAGGACGTCAGCGCGAAACTGGCGGTCGGCGTTGACCACCGTTCCGCCGCGGATCAGGATTGCGGGCATTGTTCTCTCCAAGTTTGCAATGGACTCAACATGATAGGCCCGGCTGGCTCAGGGCGCAGCCTTGGCGCTGGTGGCCATGGGGTTGTTCGGATGCGTGGTCCAGTTGGCGTATTCGGCGACCACGGGTCGTCCGGTACGGGTGTCGATCTCTCCGGGTTGGAGGGTACGCATGGTGATGGTGTCGGGTACCGGGCAGATCGACACGCACAGGTTGCAGCCCACACATTCCTCGTCCTTGATCTCGAAGTGGCGCTTGCCGTCCTTGCTCGCCGTGATGGCCTGGTGCGAGGTGTCTTCGCAGGCCACATAACAGCGTCCACACTGGATGCAGCTGTCCTGGTTGATGACCGCCTTTTCGACATGGTTGAGGTTGAGGTTGCTCCAGCCTGTGATGCTGGGGACCGCCTTGCCGACCATTTGCGCCACGCTCGTGTAGCCCTGCTGGTCCATGAAATTCGAGAGGCCGCTGCACATGTCCTGCACGATCTTGAAGCCGTACACCATGGCCGCCGTGCAGACCTGCACCGTGCCGCTGCCAAGGGCGATGAACTCGGCCGCGTCGCGCCAGTTGTTGACACCGCCGATACCCGAGATGGGCAGGCCCGCCGTCTGTGGGTCGCGCGCGATCTCGGCCACCATGTTGAGCGCGATCGGTTTGACCGCCGTGCCGCAATATCCGCCGTGGGAGCCCTGCTTGCCCACGCTCGGGATCATCGTCATCGCCTCCAGGTTCACGCCCATCACCGAGTTGATGGTGTTGATGAGTGACACCGCGTCCGCGCCACCCTGTTTGGCGGCGCGTGCCGGGTACCGGATATCAGTGATGTTGGGCGTGAGCTTGACGATCACCGGCAGCCGGGTGAAGCTCTTGCACCAGCGCGCCACCATCTCGATGTATTCCGGCACCTGGCCCACTGACGAGCCCATGCCGCGTTCACTCATGCCGTGTGGGCAGCCGAAATTGAGTTCGACGCCGTCGCAGCCGGTGTCTTCGATCATCGGCAGGATGCGTTTCCAGGACTGCTCTTCGCACGGCACCATGATGGACACCACCAGCGCACGGTCCGGCCAGTTGCGCTTGACGCGCTGGATTTCGTGCAGATTGGTCTGCAGCGGCCGGTCCGTGATGAGTTCGATGTTGTTGAAGCCGATGACGCGGCGGTCGCCACCCATCAGCGTGGCATACCGTGGCCCGTGCACGTTGACGATCTCCGGATCCTCGCCCAGGGTCTTCCAGACCACGCCACCCCAGCCGGCCTCGAAGGCGCGGTTCACGTTGTATTCCTTGTCGGTGGGCGGCGCCGACGCCAGCCAGAACGGATTCGGGCTGGAAATGCCGACAAAGGTGGTATGCAGGTTGGCCATGGTCAGGCTCCCTTCGCGGCGGTGAGTGCCGCATGGATGGACAACGCAGCGACCTTGCCGTGTTCGACCGCCTCCACCGTCAGGTCGCGCCCGCCGACACGGCAATCGCCGCCCGCCCAGACCTTGGCATGCGAGGTGCGGCCATAGGCGTCGGCGCGGATACGCCCGCCTTGCAGTTCGACCAGTGCTCCAAGCGGCTGCGCCACAAGGCTCTGGCCGATCGCCTTGAACACGGTGTCGGCGGCCAAATCGAACGTCTTGCCGGTTTCCACCAGCTTGCCGCCGTCTGTGCGGGTGCGCGCAAAACGCATGCCGCGCAGTTGGCCCGCTTCGACCAGCACCTCTTTTGGCGCCGCCCAGTGCCGGATCGTGACGCCGTTGGTCTGCGCCCAATCGAGTTCGTGGCCGGATGCCGACATGCCGTCGGGACCACGCCGGTAGACCATGGTGACTTCCTCGGCGCCCAGTTTGCGCGACTGCACGGCCGCGTCCACCGCCGTCATTCCGCCCCCGATCACCACGACCCGGCGACCGACCGGCAGCGTGGCATAGTCGCTGGCCTGGCGCAGTTCGGCAATGAATTCGACCGCGTTGCGCAGGCCCGCCACGGCAGGCTCGTGGATGCCGATGCTGTTGACTCCGGCCAGGCCCAGGCCCAGGAAGACGGCGTCGTACTCGCGTACCAGGGCTTCGAGCGGGGTGTCCGCGCCCAGGCGCACGCCACTGCGCAACTCGATGCCACCGATCGACAGCAGCCAGCTGATTTCCTTCTGGGCGAATCCGTCCACCGTCTTGTAGGTGGCCAAGCCGTATTCGTTCAGCCCGCCCGGCTTGGGCTGGGCGTCCAGCACGACGACGTTGTGGCCGTGCCGAGCCAGGCCGTGCGCGCACGCCAGCCCGGCGGGGCCGGCACCGACCACGGCGATGCGTTTGCCGGTAGGGGCAGCGCGCGTGAACAGGGGCGCGCCCGGATCAGCGAAGTAGGCGTCGGTGGCAAAACGCTGCAGCATGCCAATTTCCACCGGCTTGT
>JANMKM010000188.1:0-3000 GCA_031372035.1 Rhodoferax sp.
GCATGTGCCCTACAAGGGCATGGCGGTTGCCTTGCCCGACCTGATGGCCGGCCGGGTGCAGTTCACCATCACCGGGCTGCCGGCGGTGGCCTCGCAGCTCAAGAGCGGCAAGTTGCGGGTGCTGGCGACGGTCGGGCGCGCCCGCTCCGCCCTGCAGCCGGAGGTGCCGACTTTCGCCGAGGCCGGCCTGCCGGGCGTGGAACTGAATTTCTGGATGGGTATTGTCGCGCCGGCCGGCACGCCGAAGCCGGTGGTCGCCCGGCTCATCGCCGAGTTCAACCGGGCGCTGCAGTTGCCGGCGGTGCGCGAGCGCCTGGCTGCACAGGGCATCGATGCCGGCGGCGGTGCGCCCGAGGAGTTTGCTGCGCGGCTGCGCGCCGACAAGGCGACCTACGCGCGGGTGATCCAGGCCACGGGCATCCGGGCGGACTGAGCGCGCCCGAATCGGCTCGCCCGCGCAGATGCGAGACGGCGATGTTGCCAAGGATGACGCGACCACCCTCGCGGTCCTGCGATTGATCGTCAGGTCGATCCTGGTTGGCGACTGCACCGGAAGGTCCCCGGCCTTGGCCCCTTTGAGACCGAACCGATCCATATAGTCGCGGGCAGCGTCGAACATTCGCCTCGAAGACGGGCGATGGAGGGTCGAACCAGGTCACTTGCCCTTCCCGCCACCACCTTCGCCGCCGCCTCCGGACCTGTCGCCGCCCGAGCGTTCGCCTTCGCCGCTGCCGGATCCGCCTTGCCCCCCGGGGCCGGAACTGCCACCGGGACCCGGGCCACCGCCCGGCCCTGTCGCCCCTCTTCGCGCCGGGTCATCCGCGGCACCCGGACGTGCCGGGCGCTGCGCTTCGGTCCGCGCCCGGCCGGCTGCTGCAGAACGGGCCGCGGCAGACCCCCCAGGTCCCTCCCGGACTTCGATCCGATCGATCACCACCTGTCGGTCCGGCCCCATCCTTCCCTGCAACTGCACGAACCGCCCGACCGCCGGCCCGCCCGTATCGAGCCCGACGACCTGTGCTGCCGCGGCCAGCCCGAAGGTCGCCGACCCGATATCCAGGGAGCGGTTGTCGATGGACTTCAGGTAGCCCTGGATTGACACCCGTTCGACCGGCCCCAGCATCGCCAGCGTAGGCTGGGCGGCCGCGGTCTGGACCGCCAGGCTCGAGCCGTCCCAGTCACCCGAGACTTGCAGCTCCTGACCCGGCCGCAATCCTTCCGGCAAGGCCTGGCCTGGAAAACGCAGCTCCGTCGGGCCGACGTGCAGACGGTCGCCACTGGAGCGCTCCAGGCGTCCGGTGAGCATCACCTGTACCTGTGGCTCGACGCGCTCGATCAGCGAGGCCACGATGTCACCCTGGGCATCACGCGCTCCGCTCACGCGCAGCCACTCACCGGAGCGCAGGCCGGACAGCGCCGCCGGGTCCGCAACCCGGACGGTCTGGCCCAGCAGGCGCAATCTCGACTGGGTCGGATCGACATCGCCCAGCGGTCCGATCGCAGCCGGCAGCAGCGCGATGCTGCGCGCGCGCAGGTTGGCATCCGCCCCGGCGGCCCGGACCACCACCCATTGACCCACGGCGAGCCGCGTCGCGGGCACGGACGAAGCGCCGTCCATGACCTCGGTCCCGGCGTCGACATGCACTTCGGCGCCATTGACGCAGACACTGGCAAAACCCGTGATGACGCCAACGATCCCCGTGCCGCCAATGCCGCCCTCGTCCCGAATACCGGTGCCGCCCATGCCCGGCCGAAGCGCCAACGCACCTGTGCCGCCGATTCCGCCCGGCATCTGCGCCGCTGGCTGTGTCAGGGGATTGCGGACTGCGCCACCGTCGGAACAGGGGGACTGCGCCTGCACCCACAGCGGCAGTGCGAGCAGCAGGGGCAGGAGCCGCGCAATCACGCCCGTGCTCCCGGTGCTCGGGTAGAGTCCGCTGGGCCGGCTTGCTCGACCGGCTGCGTATAGGCATACACGCCGAAGGTGATGCGATGTCGCGGCCCGGGTGCCGTGGCGTCACGTCCCTCGGCAGCCAGCGCCGCGCGGTTGATGGCCAGCAAGGCCTTCATCCCGGCGGATTCCGACTGGCGCTGCAATGCCTGCACCGATTCCAGGCTCTGGGCGTCGTAGTGCACGCACCGATCCATGTAGGGTGGCTGCCCGCCCATCAGGTTGTGTGCGGCAGCCGCTGCGTGGTCGTGCAGGTTGTGGCCCAGGTAGAAGGCCTTGTCGTCATCCCCTGCGGCAGGCACGAATGCCTCCGTGTTCAGGCAAACGCGCCTCTCGTCGTCCAGGCGCGCAATGCCCAGGCGCAACCATTCGTCGAGCACCACCCTGGAGCGAATGTCGCTGTTGATGCGGGCCACCAGGGCCTCGAACGAGCGGGCTCCGCCGTCGCTGGCAAATCTCGCCAGGGGCAGGGGCTGCCCCTGATCGTCGACGTACTCCGGTGTGCCCAGCCAGAAGGCCACCAGCTGGGCGCCGAGCGACACAGCGTGCGGCGCCTGCTCCGCGTCGTCGACCGCCACTCGGCGCAACCGGCTGACGTCCTTGCGATGGACGCCGGTCACCAGACTCACGCGGCTGTCGGTGGGAGGCTTTCCCGCGAGGCCAAACTCCTTGTCGGCCACGTCGACGAGCAAGGCCTTGAGCATCTCGATCAGGGCCGGCAGCGTGACACCACGGGCGATCATGAGCCGCACCAGCGGGCGCAACGCACGCCGCAATGCGCGCAACAACGCTGGTGAGGGCGCATTCGAGGCTGGCCCGGGGGGGATCTGTGGAGCGGACATGGCGTAGCGATGGTAGCAGTTTGTGACATTTTTGCGGGAATTTATCCCACATTCATATTGCGAGGGATATTTTCCCACATATACTATCGGCACTCGGGGGATTTTTTCCCACGAGCATGGGAAGCAGTTCCCAGTTCAGTCAACTCAGGAGGAATCAACATGAAGCAATTGCAACGTACCCTGTCCGCGGCTCTGACCGTGATCACC
>JANMKM010000217.1:0-9935 GCA_031372035.1 Rhodoferax sp.
CCTCATTGGCATAGTTCATGGGGCCGCCGCGGAATATCGGGAAACCATAACCGGTGAGGTAGATCATGTCGATGTCGCCGGATTTGGAGGCAATGCCCTGTTCCAGGATGTGCGCACCTTCGTTCACCAGCGCAAACACCAGGCGCTGGACGATTTCCTCGTCGCCGATCCTGCGCGGCGTGATGCCCTTGGACGTGCGATGGTCCTCGATCATCTTGACGACGGCGGCATTCGGAATAGCGTCGCGCTTGCCCGGCACGTAGTCATACCAGCCGGCACCGGTCTTCTGACCAAAGCGGCCCATCTCGCACAGCAGGTCTGCGGTCTTGCTGTAGTTCATGTCCGGCTTTTCCAGGACGCGGCGCTTGCGGATGGCCCAGCCGATGTCGTTGCCGGCCAGGTCCCCCATGCGGAACGGACCCATGGCGAAGCCGAATTTCTCGACCGCCTTGTCCACCTGGGCCGGGGTGCAACCCTCGTCCAGCAGGAAGCCGGCCTGGCGGCTGTACTGCTCGATCATGCGGTTGCCGATGAAGCCATCGCACACGCCCGAGACCACGGCCGTCTTCTTGATCTTCTTGCCCACGGACATGACCGTGGCCAGCACGTCCTTGCCGGTCTTGGCGCCACGCACCACCTCCAGCAGCTTCATCACATTGGCCGGGCTGAAGAAATGCATGCCCACCACGTCCTGCGGGCGCTGGGTGAAGTCGGCTATTCGGTTGACGTCGAGCGTGGAAGTGTTGGATGCCAGGATGGCACCGGGCTTCATCACGGCGTCGAGCTGCTTGAACACGGTTTCCTTGACGCCCATCTCTTCGAACACGGCTTCGATCACCATGTCGGCGTCTTTCAGGTCGGCGTAGTCGAGCGTGGTCTTGAGCAAGGACATGCGCTGCTGGTACTTGTCTTCCTTGAGCTTGCCCTTCTTGACCTGGGATTCGTAGTTCTTGCGGATCGTCGCCACGCCACGGTCCAGTGCCTCCTGCTTGGTCTCGAGCATCGTGACCGGAATGCCGGCGTTGAGGAAGTTCATGGAAATGCCGCCGCCCATGGTGCCGGCGCCGATCACGGCCACGGCCTTGATCTCGCGCTGCGGCGTGTCGGCCGGCACGTCCGGAATCTTCGAGGCGGCGCGGTCCGCCATGAAGATATGGCGCAGGGCCCGGCTCTCGGGCGTGAGCATCAGGTTCAGGAAGACTTCACGCTCCAGGTCCATGCCTTCGGCAAAGGACTTCTTGGTGGCGGCCTCCACCGTGTCCACACACTTGAGCGGCGCCGGATAGTTCCTGGACATGCCGCGCACCATGTTGCGGGCGAACTGGAAATAGGCGTCACCCATCGGGTGCTTGCAGGGCAGCATGCGTACCAGCGGCAACGGCCGCGCATCGGCCAGCGTTCGCGCAAAGGCCAGTGCTTCCTCGGCCAGGGCCTCAGCACTCGTCGCCATCTTGTCAAACAATTTTTGCCCCGGCAGCATGGCCAGCATCTCGCTCTTCACTGGCTCGCCACTGACGATCATGTTCAGTGCCGCTTCGACACCCAGTACGCGCGGCAGCCGCTGCGTCCCACCGGCACCGGGCACCAGACCCAGTTTGACTTCGGGCAGCGCCACATTGCAGCCGGGTGCCGCAATGCGGTAGTGGCAACCCAGCGCCAGTTCCAGGCCGCCGCCCATGGCCACGCTGTGGACCGCGGCAATGACCGGCTTGGTGGAGTTCTCCAGTGCCAGGATGACGCTGAGCAGGTTCGGCTCGGCCAGGGCCTTGGGCGAACCGAACTCCTTGATGTCGGCGCCGCCGGAGAAAGCCTTGCCGGCGCCCGTGATGATGATCGCCTTGACGGCCGCGTCGGCATTGGCCTTGGCCAGGCCATCGGTGAGTCCCTGGCGGGTGGCGAAACCCAGGCCGTTCACCGGGGGGTTGTCCATGCTGATCACCGCAACATCGCCGTGAACCTGGTAGTGGGCCGTCATGATGGGACTCCTCAGAATTAGAAAATAGAACGCGGCTGGCGGCCATCAGACCTCCAGCCACTCCTTGCGGGTATAGGCGTCAGCCCGCAGGGAATCGGGGGTGCCGTGGAACACGATGCTGCCGTGGCCCATCACCAGGGCCCGGTCCGAGATGGCCATGGCAATGGTGAGCTTCTGCTCGATCAGCAGCACCGAGACACCGCGCTCCTTGAGCGTCTTCAGGTAGGCGCCAACCAGTTCCACAATCTTCGGCGCCAGGCCCTCGGTGGGCTCGTCGATGATGATCAGGTCCGGGTCGCCCATCAGGGTGCGGCACAGGGTGAGCATCTGCTGCTCGCCGCCCGACATCACACCGGCCTCCGTGTGCTGGCGCTCCTTGAGCCGCGGAAACAGCTGGTACATGTCGTCAAAGGACCAGCGGCTGCCCTTGCCCCGTCCCTTTTGCCCCAGCATCAGGTTCTGGTGCACGGTCAGTGTGGGGAAGATGTCGCGGTTCTCGGGCACATAGCCCAGGCCCAGATGCGCCACCTCGAAAGCCTTCTTGCCGGTCAGCGACTGGCCCTTCCAATGCATGTCGCCCTGCCAGTCCACCAGACCCATGATGGCCTTTGCGGTGGTCGAGCGGCCCGAGCCGTTGCGCCCCAGCAGCGCCACAATCTCGCCCGGCTGCACGTCGAACGTGACGCCATGCAACACGTGGCTCTTGCCGTAGAAGGCGTGGAGTTCGTTGATATGGAGCATTTCAGTGAGCTCCCGCTTGGCTTTCAGCAACGCTGGAGCCCAGGTAGGCTTCCTGCACCCGCTGGTTCGACCGCACCGCATCCGGCTTGTCGAAAGCCAGCACCTCGCCGTAGACCACCACCGCGATCCGGTCGGCCAGGCCGAAGACCACACCCATGTCGTGCTCCACGGTCAGCAAAGTCTTGCCCACGGTCACTTCCTTGATCAGGGCAATGAAGCGCGAGGTCTCGCTCTTGCTCATGCCAGCCGTCGGTTCATCCAGCAGGATCACATTGGCACCGCCCGCGATGGTGATGCCGATCTCGAGCGCGCGCTGCTCGGCATAGGTCAGGTTGATCGCCAGCACATCGCGCTTCTTGTCCAGGCGGATCTGGATCATCAGCTGTTCAGCGCGCTCGTTGGCGTCATCCAGATCTGCAAGGAATTTCCAGAAGCTGTACTTGTAGCCCAGGCTCCAGAGCACGCCGCAGCGCAGGTTCTCGAACACGCTGAGCTTGGGGAAGATGTTGGTGATCTGGAAGCTGCGCGACAGGCCCAGGCGGTTGATCTCGAACGGACGCAGGCCATTGATACGCTGGCCGTTGAGCAGGATCTCGCCGCTGCTGGGCGCGAAGCGGCCGCTGATCAGGTTGAACAGGGTCGACTTGCCGGCACCGTTAGGCCCGATCACGCCTACGCGCTCGCCCGCCGAGACCGCCAGATTGACACCACGGATGATCTCGGTCTTGCCGAAGCTCTTGCGCAGGTCCTTCAGTTCCAAGGCGTAATGTTTGCCCCCACGCTCGCCCATTGCATGTGGCTCGCTGGACGTGCCGTCGCCAGATGCGCCGGCCCTTCGCTCCGTCCCGGTCTGCGCAGGCAGACCCGGAGCCGCGGAGCTCAGCCCCGCAGGGGCGCTCATCTTGTCCCTCATAGCGCCTCCCTGCGCTTGATTTCCTTCTCGATGTACTCCTGGATCTCGCCCCATTCCTGGGTAAAGCGCCGGCGCGTGGCCTCGAACAAGGCGACACCGGTGAGCATCACGAAAGCTGCGCCGAACCAGCTGTCCAGACCCCGGGCATTGAGCGGCATGCCCATGAAGCGCATCTCGGGCCCGAGCGCGGCATTGAGCTGCAGGTGGTAGACCATCTCGATCATGGCCGCAGCGCCGAGCAGCACTACCAGGGCCGTCACGCCCAAGGCCAAGTAGCTGACCCAAAGCTGGCGCAAGCGGCCGAAAGCTGCCACCCGCAGGTTCATCATGATCAGGCTGGCAATGCCGCCGGGCGCGTACATCACCATGAACAGGAACACCAGACCCAGGTACAGCAGCCAGGCCTTGGTAAGTTCACTCAGCAGCACCAGCGCCAGAACCATCACGATGGCCCCAATGATCGGGCCGAAGAAAAAGGTGGCACCGCCGAGGAAGGTGAACAGCAGGTAGGCACCCGAGCGATCGCCGCGCACCACCTCGGACGTCACGTGCTCGAAGTTCAGCGCCGCCAGGCCGCCCGAAATGCCGGCAAAGAAACCAGCAATCACAAAGGCGATGAAACGCACCTTCTGGGTGTCATAGCCCACGAACTCGACCCGCTCCGGGTTGTCACGCACCGCGTTGAGCATGCGCCCCAGCGGAGTCCGGGTGAAAGCAAACATCAGCGCCGTGCAGATAAAGGTGTAGACCGCAATCAGGTAGTAGAGCTGGATCTGCGGGCCGTAGGTGATGCCAAAGGTCTTGTCGCCGGCGACCCGGTTGCCGGCAATGCCACCCTCGCCGCCGAAGAACTCGGGGAACATCAGCGACATGGCGTACACCAGTTCGCCAATGCCCAGCGTGATCATGGCGAAGGGCGTTGCCGCCTTCTTGGTCGTGACCCAGCCCAGCAGCAGGGCCAGCAACATGCCGGCGAGGCCACCCACCACCGGTATCAGGCTCACCGGCACCGGCAGGGCCCCCTTGCTGACCAGGTTGAGCGTGTGGATCGCCAGGAACGAGCCCATGCCCGAATACACGGCATGACCAAAGCTGAGCATCCCGCCGTGGCCCAGCAGCATGTTGTAGCTCAGGCAGACGATGATGGCCACGCCCATCTGGGTGAGCATGGTCTGCGCCAGGCTGCTGGTGAACAGCAGTGGCGCCACCAGCAGGACGACGCCAAACAGGCCCCAGACGATCCAGCGGCCGACGTTGTAAGGTTTGAAAGCGTAATAGCGTGTCGACATGGTCAGCCTTCCCGCGTGCCCAGCAGACCCTTGGGCCTGAAAATCAGGATCAGCACCAGAAACAGATACGGCAGGATCGGGGCAATCTGGCTGATCTTGAGCTTCCACAGGGCATAGCCGAAGGTGTCTGGCGTGACGCTCAGGCCGCCAAAGCCGGCCAACCCGATCAGTGAACTGTCCACGCCGACGGCAAAGGTCTGGATCACGCCAATCAGGATCGAGGCCACAAAGGCGCCGGACAGCGATCCCATGCCACCCACCACCACCACCACGAAGATCACGGAGCCGACCGTGGTTGCCATCCCTGGTTCGGTGACGAAAGCGTTGCCACCGATCACGCCGGCCAGGCCGGCCAGCGCCGCGCCACCGCCAAACACCATCATGAACACCCTCGGCACATTGTGGCCCAGGGCTTCCACGGTCTCGGGATGGGTCAGCGCCGCCTGGATCACCAGGCCGATGCGGGTGCGGGTCAGCAACAGCCAGATCGCCAGCAGCATCAACACGGCCACCAGCATCATGAAGCCGCGGTACATCGGAAACTGGGTCCCGAACAGCGTGAACAGGGGCCCGTCCAGCGCTGCCGGCACCCGGTAGTCGACCGAGCTGGTGCCCCAGACCAGTTGCACCATCTCCAGGATGATGAAGCTCAGGCCAAAGGTGATCAGCAATTCGGGCACATGGCCGAACTTGTGGACCCGGCGCAGGCAGTATTTCTCAAAGGCCGCACCGATCACGCCGACCAGCAGCGGTGCCACAAGCAGTGCCGGCCAGTAGCCCAGCCAGACCGTGGTGCTGTAGGCGAAATAGGCGCCCAGCATGTAGAACGAGGCGTGGGCGAAATTGAGCACGCCCATCATGCTGAAGATCAGCGTCAGGCCGGAACTGAGCATGAACAGAAGCAAGCCGTAGCTCAGCCCGTTCAGCAGGGAAATGGTGAAAAACTCCATGCGGCACCGCAGTAGATGATGATCAACGGCGACGCAAAAGCCCCAGGACGGCTTGGTGGCTGTCCTGGCGTTTTCAGTCGCTCACGGCAGAACGGCGATCAGGACGGCCGCTTCATCTGGCAGCTGGTGGGCGTGCTGGCCACGTAGACGTCCATCTGCTTGATCGGCGCGAAGGTGTAACCGGTGTTCTCCACGCTGTACGGGTTCTTCTTGTCGGCTTTCTGCCACTTGGTCACAAACATGGACTGCTGCAGCTGGTGGTCGGTCTTGCGCATCTGCACTTCGCCGGCAAAGCTCTTGACGCTCAGGCCTTCCATGGCCTTGGCCACGGCCACCGGATTGGTGGACTTGGCATTGGCGATCGCAGCACCGAGCAGCTGGATGCCGTTGTAGGTGGCAAAGGTGTAGTAGTCGTCGTTGAACTTCTTCTTGAAGTCCGCACCAATGGCGCCGAGCTCACCCGGATGGTTCGAATGACCATACGCGATCACGTAGACCTCGCCCTCGCCGCCAGCCGCCAGCGCGGTGGGCGTGCCGGTGACGCCGGCGTAGTAGGTGTACATCGGCAGTTTCAGGCCGGCGTCATTGAGCGCCTTGACGAACAGCGTCAGGTCGGCACCCCAGTTGCCAGTGACGATGGTGTCGGCGCCGGACTGTTTGATCTTGGCCACATAGGGGGCGAAGTCCTTGACCTGGCCGATCGGATGCAGGTCTTCACCGGCGATCTTGACGTCGGGCCGCTTGCGTGCAATTCCTTCCTTGAAGTAGCGCGCCACCTGCTGCCCGTGCGAGTAATTCTGGTTCAGCAGGTACACGCTCTTGACCTTGGGCTGATCCTTCATGAAGGTGGTCAGGGCTTCCATCTTCATCGTGGTGTCGGCGTCCAGACGGAAATGCCAGTAGTCGCACTTCTCGTTCGTCAGGGCCGGATCGACGGCCGCATAGTTCAGGTAGACGATTTCCTTGCCGGGATTGCGCTCATTGTGCTTGGAGACGGCGTCGGACAGCGCCAGCGCCGCGCCAGAGCCGTTGCCCTGGGTGATGTAACGGAAGCCCTGGTCAATCGCGGCTTTCAGGGTGTTCAGGCTTTCCTGGGGCGAGCCCTTGTTATCAAAGCCCACCACCTCGAACTTGACACCGGCCGGATTCTTGGCGCCGCTGTAGCGCTCGGCAATGAACTGCCAGCTCTTGAGCTGGTTCTGGCCCACATTGGCAAAGGGCCCGGACAGCGGGTCCATGAAGGCGATCTTGACCGTCTCGCCCTTCTGGGCAAATGCCGCGCCAGCGCACACCGCAAGGGCGCAGACAGCTATGTTCTTGAGAGCAAAACGCATTGGGAGTCTCCTGTGGGACAAAACATGAAAAACGTACCCGCAGAGCGTACGACTTTTGTGCAGTGCAACGCTCAGGGATTCCCCTAGCAGCTATCGCCCATGTGACTGTTGTGGCTATGGCGGCACTCAAGTACCAGGCAGCTTGTAATCCTTGAGCAATTCGCGCAGTTTGGTCTTGAGCATCTTGCCGGTGGCGCCCAGGGGGATGGCTTCGACGAAGACCACGTCGTCAGGGATCTGCCACTTGGCGGTCTTGCCTTCGTAAAAGGCGATCAGTTCCTCCCGGCTGACCTCCAGGCCGGGCTTCTTGACCACGGCAATGATCGGGCGCTCGTCCCACTTGGGATGGCGCACGCCAATGCAAGCGGCCATGGCTACGGACGGGTGCGCGACCGCAATGTTTTCGATGTCGATCGAACTGATCCACTCGCCGCCGGACTTGATCACGTCCTTGCTGCGGTCGGTGATCTGCATGTAGCCGTCGGCATCAATGGTGGCAACGTCACCGGTAGGAAACCAGCCGTCCACCAGTGGATTGCCACCTTCGCCCTTGAAATAGGCCTTGACGATCCATGGACCCTTGACATACAGGTCGCCATAGGCCTTTCCGTCGTGCGGCAGCTCCGCACCGTCGGCATCGACGATCTTCATGTCCACACCGTAGATGGCGCGGCCCTGCTTCATGCGCACCTGCATCTGCTCATCCCGGGACATCGTCAGGTGCTTGTTCTTCAAAGTGCACAGGGTACCGAGCGGCGACATCTCGGTCATACCCCAGGCGTGCAGCACTTCCACGCCGTAGTCGTCCTGGAAGGCGTTGATCATCGCCGGCGGGCAGGCTGAGCCACCGATCACGGTACGCTTGAGGGTGGAGAAGCGCAGGCCGCCTGGCTTCATGTGGCCGAGCAGCATCTGCCACACCGAAGGCACGCCGGCGGCGTAGGTCACGCGCTCGGTCTCCAGCAGCTCGTAGATCGACTTGCCGTCCAGTGCCGGCCCGGGGAATACCAGTTTGCAACCCGTCAGGGCCGCGGAATAGGGAATGCCCCAGGCGTTGACATGAAACATCGGCACCACTGGAAGCACCGAGTCGCGCGCCGACAGGCACATCACGTCAGGCAGTGCCGCCGCATAGGCATGCAGGATGGTCGAGCGGTGGCTGTACAGCGCAGCCTTGGGGTTGCCCGTGGTACCACTGGTGTAGCACATGCTGGACGCCGAGTTCTCGTCAAAGCTGGGCCAGGTGTAGGTCTTGGGCTGCGCGCCAATCCATGCCTCGTAGCTCACCAGGTTCGGAATGCCGCTGTCAGCCGGTAACTGCGCCGCATCGCACAGGGCGACATAGTGTTTGATAGTCGTACAACGGCCGTGCACCGCCTTGACGATCGGCAGGAAGCTCATGTCAAAGCACAGCACCTGGTCCTCGGCATGGTTGGCGATCCAGACAATCTGGTCCGGGTGCAGCCGCGGATTGAGCGTGTGCAGCACCCGCCCGGATCCGCTGACGCCGAAATACAACTCCAAATGGCGGTAGCCGTTCCAGGCCAGGGTGGCGACCCGATCACTGAACTGCAAGTCCAGGCCGTCGAGCGCATTGGCCACCTGGCGTGCACGGGCCGCGACCTCACGGTAGGTGTAGCGGTGGATGTCGCCCTCAACCCGGCGCGAGACAATCTCGCCTTCGCCATGGTGCCGTTCGGCAAAGTCGATCAGCGACGTTATCAGCAGTGGTTGGTCTTGCATCAGCCCGAGCATGGGAATCTCCATCAATGAATTGCTGTGAAGGGCTGCCGGAGCGGACCCGGATCACCCGCCGAGGAGTATCGCCCACGGTCGGCGTCGGGCTGTACGGGGATTGCCCTGACTTTCACCGGTACACCCTGATTGCCCGACAATCCGCAGATGGATCAAAGCTGCGCCGTGGAGAACGAAACCAGCCTGGGACTGGCCTGGCGCAACAGCTTCGCCGCCCTGGGCCCGGCCTTTTACACCGCGCTCCAACCCACCCCGCTGCCGCAACCATACTGGGTCGCCAGCAGCGCGGCAGCGGCGCAGCAGCTCGGGCTGAAGCCCGGTTGGCAGAACAATGACGTACTGCAGACGCTCAGCGGCAACCAGCCGCTGGTCGGTGGCACGCCACTGGCCAGCGTCTACAGCGGGCACCAGTTTGGGGTCTGGGCCGGGCAGTTGGGTGACGGCCGTGCCATCCTGCTGGGCGAGACCGAAGGCGGGCTGGAACTGCAGCTCAAGGGCAGCGGCCTGACGCCATACTCCCGCATGGGCGACGGCCGTGCCGTGCTGCGCTCCAGCATCCGCGAGTTCCTGTGCAGCGAGGCCATGCATGCGCTGGGCATCCCCACCACCCGCGCCCTGTGCGTCACCGGCTCGCCGGCGCCGGTGCGGCGTGAAACCGTCGAGAGCGCAGCGGTCGTGACCAGGCTAGCACCGAGCTTCATCCGCTTCGGTCACTTTGAACACTTCGCCAGCATCGGTGAAATTGCCGAGCTGCGAAGCCTGGCGGACTACGTGATCGAGCGCCACTATCCGCAATGTGCCGCCGGCCAGGGCTTCGCCGGCAATGCCTACGCGTCGCTGCTGCATGCCGTGGGCGAGCGCACGGCGCAGTTGCTGGCTCAGTGGCAGGCCGTGGGCTTCTGCCATGGCGTGATGAACACCGACAACATGAGCATCCTGGGCCTGACCATCGACTACGGTCCGTTCCAGTTTCTGGAC
>JANMKM010000230.1:0-9444 GCA_031372035.1 Rhodoferax sp.
CTGCGCCGCGGCCGGATCGGTACCGGCGTTGGCAAGACTGCCACTTGACGCAGCGGCTGTGGTGTTGGTGACGGAACTGGTGTAGCTGATCATGGTGCGCTGCTTTCGGGATTACTGACCCATTTGCAAGGTCTTGAGCAACAGCGTCTTGGCTGTGTTCATCACCTCGACATTGTTCTGGTAGGAGCGCGAGGCGGAAATCATGTTGACCATCTCTTCCACGGGATTGACATTGGACTGGGTTACGTAGCCCTGTTCATCCGCCGCCGGATGACTTGGGTTGTGGATCCTGTGCATCGGCTCCTGGCTTTCACGGATGCCGCTGACCCGAACGCCGGCGGCCGCGTCGCTCCCCATCGGTACCGTCTGGAAGACCACCTGGCGGCTGCGGTAGGCCTGGCCATCGGGTCCGGCAATCGCGTCGGCATTTGCCAGATTGCTGGCAACGACGTTCAAGCGCTGCGACTGAGCGCTGATGGCGCTGCCGGACACGTTGAAGATGGAGAACATGGACATGGTTCGTTTCCCCTGGACCTATTGGCCCTGGATGGCGCTCAAGATCGTCTTGGAATAGCCGTTAATAAAGCGCAGGGTGGCTTCATAGCGCACCGAGTTGTCGACGAAGTTGGCCCGTTCACGGTCCAGATCAACACTGTTGCCATCCATCGCCGGTTGGCTCTGGACCGCGTAGGCCATAGGTGTGGTCGTGCCACTGGTGGCAGCCAAAGGTACGTGACGGAAACCGCCAGATTGACTGGGCGACAGCGTCAGGCGTTGCGCATTGCTATCGCTGATGGCATTGCTCAGTGAAGCACGAAAATCCAGGTCGCGCGCAACGTAGCCAGGAGTATCGGCATTGGCGATATTGCTGGCAATCAGCCGCTGCCGTTCGGCGCGCAGGACCAGTGCCTTCGATTGGAAGTCCAAACTGTTGGTCATCTGGGCAAACATGGGCACCTCGTCATTCGATCTCGATCTCACTGCGCGGCCCGCGGGACCGACGTGCAGCAATTATGGGAAAAGCTTTAATTTCTGAAGCACCGAATAGCGGGGCGATTGGCCACCACTTGGCGCCATTGTTTTGTTTCTGTGGAACTACAGTGTGTTGTCCGGAATTGCCTTCGGTCAGACATTGGTTCAACCCGTATCCAGATCGCGTCAGCATGCATCAACCCCCTGCCTCCTCCTATCTGCGGTGCTTGCACCTGGCGTGCCGGCTGTTGTCTGGAATGGCACTGATGGCAGGCGTGCTTTCGGCGGCGTCGGCGCAGGAGACTGTGTCCGTGGCCGAGGTGCTGCAATTGAGTCAGCGCTGGCTTGACACTGCGGTGGGCGAACAGCAAAACACCCTCAAGGGCAGCTTGCGCATGGAAGTGAACGTGGGCACGCTGGATACTCGCCTCAAGTTGGCGCCTTGCGTCCGTGTAGAGCCCTATTTGCCGGTTGGTACCCGGCTCTGGGGTCGGACCCGGATTGGGCTGCGTTGTCTGGAAGGGCCGACACGCTGGAATGTGTCTCTGCCCATCACCGTGCGGGCACTGGGCCCGGCCTGGGTGGTCAAGGGTAATCTAGCGGCCGGCAGCGTCCTGGCGGGTCCCGACGCGATGCAAGCCGAAGTGGATTGGGCCGATGAGTTCAGCCCGGTCATCGCCGACCCGTCACATTGGGTTGGACAAGTGACGGCCCGGCCCTTGGTGGCTGGACAAGCACTGCGCCAGGGCATGATCCGGCCGGCCCAGGTTTTCCCGGTGGGTAGCCAGGTGCGGGTGCTCGCGGTTGGCCCCGGCTTCCAGATCGCCACCGATGGCCAGGCGTTGACGCCAGGAGTTGTCGGACAACAGGTGCGGGTGCGCATGGACGGCGGCAAAGCCGTCTCGGGCGTCGTGCTGGACGTCAAAACAGTGCGCATTGAGATGTGAAAGCCGGTTGAATGGTTTACATTGCGCTCAAGTCCGACGGCAAGTGGTCGATATGGACTGCAGGAACCCCGTTATCGGGAATTTGGAGCTTGCGATGAAAATTGGTCAGCCTGGAGAGATGCCGGTTGGGCTTGCCCAGCCAGCGCCCACGCACGCCCCTAAAGGTGGAGCGGCAAAGGCTGCCGCTCAGCCGGCAAACCCGAGCGCTCGCGCCAGTACGGGGAGCAGCGTCGCTCTGACCATGTCCAGCCGGGTTGGCTCCTTGCAGAAGGCGGGTCAGTCGGACGAGCCGGATGTCGATATGGAAAAGGTCGATGCCATGCGCTCGGCCATTGCTGATGGCTCGTTCCAGGTCAATGCCCAGAGCATCGCCGACAAACTGCTGGCCAATGCCCAGGAAATGTTGAACCGCAGCAAGCATTGACATGACAGCTTTGCCGCAGTTGCCCGACAAGATAGAGGCCGCCCTGTCGCGCATGGAGCAACAGTTCAGTGCGGTGACTACGCTCATTGTTGCCGGTGATGCACCGGGGCTGGAGTCGGCGAGTGCGCAGTTGCGGGCATTGGCGCTGGATCTGACAGCTTTGCTTGATATCGCGTCGACTTCGGTCGTGGCGAGAACCGAACTGCGATTGCGGTTACGCAATTTGGCCAGTATCCTGGCCGCCCAAAGGGAGAATCTGCAGCGTCGTCTGACCTCGGTGGAGCGTTCTTTGCATGCGCTTGTCCCGGCGACCCAAGGCGCAACCTACGCTTCGACGACCAGCCCTTACGGATCCAGCGCGCGGCGCACCGGCGCCTTCACGCACCTGGCTGCCTGACTGCGGCCTACCGACAGGCGCACGTAGTGCGCTTGTTCCCCAAGTCGCCGCTTCTCAGTGCGCGCGCATCTTGGCCCGCAGGCGCGCAATGGATTGGCTGTGCAGTTGGCAAATGCGCGACTCCGTAACGCCCAGGACCACAGCAATTTCCTTCAGGTTCATGTCCTGCTCGTAGTACATGCTCATGATGTGTTGCTCGCGCTCCGGCAGATTCTTGATCGCCTGTACCAGGGACTTGCGCAGCCGATCGTCGCGCAGCAAATTGGCAGGATCGGCATCGGCATCGCTGATGTGGCGATCCAGAAAACTGTCGTCATCCTCATGGCCACGGTTGATGTCTTCAAGGTACAGCAACTGGGTGCCGCGAACCTTGCCGAGCAGGCTCTGGTAGTCCGCCAGGCTCATACCCATTTCGGCGGCAATCTCGGACTCGAAAGGGCTGCGACCCAGCGTGTGTTCCAGTTTGCGCAGCGCACGCTCAATTTCCTTCTGGCTCTTGCGCGAACCGCGAGACATCCAGTCGCTCTCGCGCAGTTCGTCCAGCATGGCGCCGCGAATGCGCTGGGTGGCAAAGGTTTCGAACTGCACACCCTGCGCCGCTTCGTACCGGGTCAGGGCGTCCGCCAGCCCGATCAGCCCGACCTGGATCAGGTCGTCCACCTGAATGCTCGGAGGCAGTTTTGCCATCATGTGGTGTGCCAGCCGTCTGACCAGCGGCTGGTACTGCTTGATCAGCGCATTGCGATCGAGCTGCCCTTTGGCCGTGTACATCAATGACCTCCAGTGAAACCCTGCCCACCCCGAACATGTCCATGCCACAAGGATTCTGCCCGAGGGCTGGGTAGAGATACAGCACCCTCCAGCAGACGCAACGCGAATGCCCCCAGCGCGCCACCGCCATCTGCTTGCTGGCTTGGCATTGTCAGTGCCTTCGGTTCAAAACCGAGAAACGCCAAGGCACAGCTTTGCAGACTCCGGACAGGGGAGGATCCGTGGCCCTGCCGCAGGCTGGGCTCTTCTGGCGTCAAGCAGACAATCGTAGGGCGAAGGCCCGCACGTAGCAACAGGTGCTTCAGCGCCTGGTAGCTGGTGATCACAGACTGTTTTTGTAGCGACAGCAGCAACAGCGGTTCGGCTGCGCTGCCAGCCAGCATGCAGCCCAGGGTTTCAGCATCCGTGTGCAACAGCACAACGCCGAACGCCTGCAACACCTCCCCGAGGCGAGAGCGGGCTTGGCTCGAGGCATCGTCGGCCTGACACAGCTGGCGCAAACCCTGAGCTGCAGCAATCGTCGTCCAGGGTGCCCCGGACAACGGGCCATCGGGAGAGACGAAACCCAGTTCCAGGGCTTGTTGCAGCCCGGGTTCGGCTGCCGACTCGGCCGACAAGCCGTCAAGAACGGCCAGCGCGTAGCCCATGCCTGTGATCGCTGCGCTCAACTCCCACAACACGGGCAGTTCGAGCCGTCGATCGCCATGACTGACAACGGCAACCAGACTGGGTCCGGTAGGCCCTGCGGCGGACATCTGCAGTCCGGCGCCTTGATTGGCGCACGTGTCAAGCATCAAATGCACTCCTGGTGGCCGGTCGGCTGCCGGGTGACGCGAAGAAGAAGCCGAGGTCCGCAATGGCCGGGTCGAAGGCAGACTTACCCATGTTGCGCAAGGACAGGCGTACCAGTTTGGCAGCGTCGGCACACTCCCAGTCCTCGGGAACCTTTTGACCGGTCGTGACCCCGCGCAAGGTTAACTGGTGTCGCACCACGGCGTCGAGCGCGGGCCCCATCTTGACGGCCTCGTCAATCTTGGAGAGGATGGCTTGAGGCGCCGCAGCGGTCTTGAACGAGCTGATGGCGTCGTCCAGGGAGTCACCCTGGCTGCCGGCGTTGAGCACCAGCAGCCGGTTGATCCTGGGCAGCTCCAGCACGTCCAACATGTCGCGCTTGCGTGGGTCACGCGGCGCCAGGCCGGTGGTGTCGATCAGGACCATCTTCTTGCTGCCCAGCAGATTCAGCAGATCCTGCAAGGCCGCGCGGTCATGCGCCAAGTGCGCAACAACACCCAGCATGCGTCCATAGGCGCGCAACTGTTCGTGTGCACCAACCCGGTAGGTGTCCAGCGTAATCAAGCCAACGCTTCCCGGTCCGTGCGTGCGCACACACAGGCCGGCCAGTTTGGCTGCGGTCGTGGTCTTGCCGACGCCGGTTGCTCCAACCAACGCGAAGATGCCGCCTTCCTCGTGCACCGTGCGTGCTCCGGCGTCGGTGCGGACATTGCGTTCCAGGACCTCGATCACCCAGCGCATGGCTTCGGCGGCGTCGGCATGCTCCGGCATCTTCTCCAGAATAGTGCGCGCCAGCATGGGTGAGTAGCCAGCGCGGATCAGTTTGAGCATGAGATTGGACTGGATTGGATCCTGGCGTGACTGGCCGAGCCAGGTCAGGGTGTTGAAGCGATCATCGATCATTGCCTTCATGGCCTGCAGCTCCACGGCGATCTCATGCGCCATCTGTTGTCCGGTGGCGTCGGGAATTGGCGCCACTGACTTGCGCACCGATGTTCGTGGTGCAGGGGTACTCTGAAGCGCAGCGGGGGCTGCAGTGGTGGTCGGCGAAGCGGTACTGTTTGGGGACGCCGTGCTGCCCTGGTTGTCGATGGCATCCTGGCGCCGGCGCAGCATGCGCTCACGTACATAGTCCTGGAACGACAAGGTGCTCATCGCCAACTGTTCCGTGTCCTGGGCCACCGGATCATCGGCCGCAGGTTGTGTTGCAGCGCGAACCAATTGCTGCTGCCGCAGCGTGGGCGGGTTCTTGGCGCGCCGTGGCGCTTCCTCCTGGCGATCAAGTGCGGCCAGGGTTTCCTCGGCCGTTGCTACGACCTCGACACCGCCGGCGGTAGCGCGGTTGGACAGGATCAAGGTGCCGTCACCAAAGGTCATGCGAGCCTTCGCCAGTGCCTCGCGTGCGGTGGGAGCCGTAAAGCGTTGGATGTTCATGGTAGTGCACCTCTGAGAATGGGGCCAATGCGGATCGTGTGGGTGTCAGGTATTTCGCTGTGCGCCAGAACCTGGAGCCTGGGCGCGGCGCGGCGCAACAGGCGGGCGATGGCGCTGCGAATCTGGTCGGGCACCAGCAGACAAGC
Organism: Rhodoferax sp.; assembly: GCA_031372035.1. Classification (GTDB taxonomy): domain Bacteria; phylum Pseudomonadota; class Gammaproteobacteria; order Burkholderiales; family Burkholderiaceae_C; genus CAISIP01. The sequence continues at coordinate 5,884 of JANMKM010000230.1, forward strand.
CGGCACGCCGATCTCTTCCTGCTTCAAGGCGACATCGCTGGCGGTCCTGCTCAGCATATCGGCAACCGCTGGATCCAGGGCGGGGCCGGAGGCACTGCCAAGCGCCTGAACCAGCAAGCGCTCCAGCGGCGGGTCGATGGCCATGACGTTGAGTTCCCGGGTCGGGCCGTAGATCTGTTGCACGATGGCAGGCGACAGGGCAATCCGCACACGGCGCGCCAGCTCGGCTGGGTCCGTGACATTGACAGCATGCTCGGCCAGGGACTCGATGATGGTCCGGATGTCCCGGATATGGACGGACTCATCCAGCAACAGTTGCAGGACCTTCTGGAAGCTCGCGATCGAGACCATTTTCGGCACGACTTCCTCTATCAGTTTCGGGGCCAGCTTGCTGACGTGTTCCACCAACTGCTGGGTCTCGGTGCGGCTCAACAACTTTGAGGCCTGGACTTGCATCAAGTGTGACAAGTGCGTGGCCATCACGGTCTCGGAATCAACGACGGTAAATCCGGCCAATTGCGCTGCCTCGCGCTGGCGTTCGTCAATCCAATGCGCCGGCAGCCCGAAGGCCGGATCGGTGGTGGCGGTACCGATCAGGGGGGCGGAGATCCCACCTGGATTGATGGCCAGAAACATGCCTGGAAATGCCTCGCCTTCGCCAACGATCACACCACGCAGGGTGATGCGGTAGCCGCTGGGCTTGAGCTCCAGATTGTCGCGGACGTGTACCGCAGGTGGCAGGAAGCCCACCTCCTGGGCGAACTTGCGGCGCACACCCTTGATGCGACCCAGCAGGTCGCCCTGCCGATTCTTGTCCACCAGAGCGATCAAGCGGTAACCCAGCTCCAGGCCGAGTTGGTCAACCGGCTGCAGATCGTCCCAGCTGGCTTCACCATCCGAGGTTGCCGGCACTACCGCTGCAACGGCGTCGAGCGTTGGTTCCTGATGCGCCAGCATCCAGCTCAAGGTTCCCAGCAGGGCTGCGATGCCAAGAAACACCGCGTGCGGCATGCCCGGAATCAGGCCCAGGATGGCCATGATGGTGGCGGTGATGCCAAGTACCCGCGGCGAGATGAACATCTGGTGCACGATCTGTCGTCCGAGATCGTGCTCCTTGCCAACCCGGGAGACCACCATCGCTGCGGCAACGGAGATCAGCAGACCGGGAATCTGGGCCACCAGTGCGTCGCCGACGGCCAGCAGGATATAGGTGTCCGCGGCCTGCGAAGCGCTCAGCCCATGCTGCAGCACGCCCACCGTGAACCCGCCAAAAATGTTGATCAGCAGGATCAAGATACCTGCAACGGCGTCGCCACGCACGAATTTGGATGCGCCATCCATGGAGCCGAAGAAGTCAGCCTCCTCGGCCACCTCGGCGCGTCGGCGCTTGGCCTCCTTCTCGTCGATGGTTCCGGCATTCAGGTCGGCATCCACGGCCATCTGCTTGCCCGGCATCGCGTCCAGGGCAAAGCGGGCAGAAACTTCGGCAATGCGTTCCGCGCCCTTTGTCACCACGACGAAATTGATCACCACCAGGATCGAGAACACGATCAAACCCACAGCAAAATTGCCACCAATCAGGAAGTGACCGAAGGCTTCAATCACGGCACCCGCGGCACCTGCACCCGTGTGCCCATCGAGCAGCACCACCCGGGTCGAAGCTACGTTGAGCGACAGCCGCATCAACGTCGTCAGCAGCAGGACCGCTGGAAACGCGGCAAAGTCCAACGGGCGCAGCATGTAGGCCGCGACCATCATCACCATCAGGGCCACGGAGATGTTTATCGTGAAGAAGATGTCCAGCAGCCAGGGTGGCAGCGGCAGCACCATCATGGACAGGATCGCGACCACCAGCATGGGAGCGGCCCCACCCTGGATCATGGCGGCGTTCGCGCCCAGCCAGCGCTGTGCAGACTTGAATTGCGGGCTCAAGGCGCAGACCTCCGCGCCAGTCCTTGCAGCGGGTCAAGTTCATCGGGAATGCTGGGTTCCGGCACCGCAGTGGGCATCGGACCTTCACCCTGCATCGCCGCCCGGAGTCTGTAGACGTAGGCGAGCACTTGCGCCACCGCCGTGTACAAGCTGGTTGGGATGTCGCGGTCGAGTTCCGCGTGCGCGTACAGTGCGCGCGCCAAACGTGGCGACTCCAGAACCGGTATGGCGTTGGATTTGGCCAGATCGCGGATCTTCAACGCCAACAGATCCGCACCCTTCGCAATCACCTGTGGCGCCCGCATGCTGGACTCGTCATACTTCAGGGCTACGGCATAGTGGGTCGGGTTCATGACCACGAAATCAGCTTTGGGCACGGCCTTGACGCTGTTGCCGTAGGCCAGTTCGCGTTGACGCGAGCGCTGGCGATTCTTGATCTGGGGGTTGCCGTCGGACTCCTTGTGTTCCTGCTTTACTTCCTGGTGCGACATCTTCAGGCGTGACTTGTGCAGCAGTGCTTGCAGTGGAACATCGATCAACGCCACCACCAGGATCACCAGCAACAGCAGGCCCAGGCCACGGGTCAACCAGTGGGTCAGTTCCACCATGGCAGAGACTGACGGTTGCAGCAGCAACATGGAAATCGAGCCCAGGCCGGAGCCCAGATAGTTGGCGCCGATGGCGATCAACAGCACGGTGATGGCGAGCAGTTTGGCCGTTTCCACCAGCTTGTCCTTGGTGAACAGTCGGCCGAATCCGGCCAGCGGGTCCAGCCGACTGAGGTCGGGAATGATGGGTTTGAGACTTGCGACCCAGCCGCCCGTGGCAACTGCGCTGACGATGGAGGCCGCGATGATCAGTACTGCAAAGCTGACACAGCCAATCAGGCCCGCCGTTGCCAGATCGTTCAGGCGGGGCAACATGGCTTGGGGATTCATGACCACCTGCGCATTGAATGTCAGGTGCTGGGTCAGGCCCAGCTTGATGCGTTCGAACATCGTCGGGGTGAGTACCAGCAGCATCAAGGCCCCGGTTCCGAGCACCACCAGATGCGACAGGTCACGCGAACGGCTTACCTGGCCGTCGAGCCGGGCTTTCTGAAGCTTGCGCTGGGATGCCGGCAGGCTTCTGTCCTGGCTGCTTGATTCCATGTCGGTGGGAGTGTCTGGTTGCCACCATTGTCGTGAGCACGCCCCTCAACTAAAGCCCGATAAGAGGGCGTTTCGCAAGCCTCTTTCCCGGTGTTTAAAACCCCAGGCTCGCCAGCAGATCGTCGACCTCGGATTGACCTGTCACGACGTCGCCACTGGCTTGCGGGTCCACCACCGGACCGGACAGGCTGGGCTTGTGATCAAGGGCTGTCGTTGTGCTGGTTGTCTTGGCCGTCGGCGTGGCGGGTGCCGTCTGGATCAACAACTGCACGAGTTGCTCCTCAATCGTCGCAGCGAGGTTGACCACCCGTGCAATGACCTGGCCGGTGAGATCGTGAAAGTCCTGCGCCATCATGATCTCAGTCAGGTCCTGGTCGATCTCCAGCGAGGTCTTCTCCACGTCGCTGACAAAGTTCATGGCATGTCCCTTGGCCACGGCACCCACGGGATCCTTGGCAATCATCTCGGCCATGCGTCG
>JANMKM010000233.1:0-3039 GCA_031372035.1 Rhodoferax sp.
CTCCTCGCCACGGTGCGCGGGGGCGGATGCGGGCTCCCGCTCCCCCGTACCCGGGGGGGAGGGGTGGGGGGGGGGGGCGCCCGTGTCCTACCCGGCAGCGGCTTGCTTGCGGCTGGCGCGCCGGCCTACGGCGCGCCATGATGGCAGCATGCCAAACCATTCCATCCTGCGTCGCCCCGCCATCAACCGCCCTTCACTCGCCCTGCTGGGCGCGGAGCCCTGGCGCGCCGCCTACGAATACGTGCACCACAAGCTCACTCGCCACCGGGTGGCGACACCGGGCGACGGGCATCCCGTCATTCTGTTTCCGGGCCTGGGCGCCGACGCCACGTCGATGCAGCCGCTGCGCAAGCATTGCGAAGCCCTGGGCTACAACGCCATGGATTGGGGCCAAGGCTTCAACACCGGCCCGCATGGTGACATCGACACCTGGATGGCCACGCTGGCCAACAACATCGAACACATGCTGGCACCGTACGACCAGCGCGCCACGCTGATCGGCTGGAGCCTGGGCGGCCTGTATGCGCGAGAACTGGGCAAGCTGTTGCGGCCCCAGGTGCGCCAGGTCATCACCATCGGCACACCCTTCAACGCCTCGGCCGACCACACCCACGCCGGCTGGCTCTACCGGCTGCTCGGCGGCCGCCAACCGGCGCCCGACGCCGACCTGAGCGAACGGCTGCGCGTGGCGCCGCCGGTGCCCACCACCTCGATCTACAGCCGCTCCGACGGTGTGGTGGCGTGGCAGACATGCCGCCATGACACACCCGCGGACAAGGTGCAAGACCTGGAGGTGCGCGGCAGCCATCTGGGGCTGGGCTGGAACCCGGCGGTGCTGCGCATCATCGGCGACCGCCTGGCTCAGCGACCGGGCAAGTGGCGGCCCTACGGCCGGGAATTTGCCGAAGTGTTTGCGGCCTGAGTTACAACACAGCTGCGTAAGCTTGGCAATCCTCGGCATAGCAGGCGCAGGCCGCGCTCTCCAGCCCGGCGCGGTCCAGCACATGCAGCTCGCCATGGTGGTACTCGATCAAACCGGCACGCTGCAACACGCCGGCCGAGGTGGTGATACCCACCCGCCGTACCCCCAGCATGTAGGCCAGGAACTCATGCGTGACATGAAAGTGGTCGCTGCGGGCACGGTCCTGGCTCATCAGCAGCCAGCGCGCCAGGCGCGGACCGATCATGTGAAAGCGCAGGCAGGCGGCAGAGCCAGCCAGCTGGCGCATCAGCACATAGACATAGCGCTGCAGGGTGCTGCGCAAGGCAGTGCTGGCGGCCAGTTCGGACCTGAATGCCGCTGAGGCGATGCGCCAGCAGACGCCTGGCCCCTGCACCAGAGCGTGCAGCGGCGAGGCCGTCACGCCCAGCGCCAGCTGGGCGCCCAGCATGCCTTCTCGCCCGACCATGCCCACTTCGAGTGCCGGCTTGCCGTCGATCGGCGTCACCAGCGAAATGAAACCTTCTGTGGGGAAATAGGCATGGCGGGTGTTCTTGCCCGGTTCACACAGCACCGCGCCCAGCGCCATCTGCACACGCTCGCACTGCGCCAGCAGGCGCAGCCGGTCCTTGCGCGGCAACAGTTCAATCAAGTGGTTCTCGGCATCGGCCACACACGGTCTCCGGAGGGTTCCCAACCCATGAGAGGCCGGGCCGAAGTACGCCCTGGTGCCACGTGCCGTATCGTTCGGAGGGCCGAGTATGCGTTACTTGTCGCCCCAGCACCGTTGGGCAGCGCACATAGCGGCCAACAAGGCGCGGCGCCTGCAACCGGGCGCGGCACCGGTGCAGCGCTTCAGGCGGCCTGCAGCATTGGCAGCAGACGCCGGTATTCCTTCTTGGCCCCGGCATAGCATTCGCAGGTGCGGTTCTCCAGCCGCGGCCGGTCCAGCACATTGATATGGCCGCGGCTGTAGCGGATCACGCCCGCGTCCTGCAACTTCAGCGCGGCGGCTGTCACGCCTTCACGGCGCACGCCCAGCAAGTTCGCCACCAGCTCCTGGGTCATCACCAGTTCGTCCGACTGCAGCCGGTCCAGCCCGATCAACAGGCGCCGGCACAGCTGCTGGTCAATCGAGTGGTAGCGGTTGCACACGGCGGTTTGCGCCATCTGGGCGATCAGTGCCTGGGTATAGCGCAGCAGCATCGTCAGTACCGGTGGCGAACGGCCCACCTCGGTCTTCGCGGTCTGGGCGCGCAGCCGCCAGGCTTCGCCGGCGCTCTGTACCACGGACTCGCTGGGGGTTGCGTCGCCGCCCATGAAGAGCGAGACGCCGACCACACCGTCATTGCCGATCACCGCCACTTCGGCCGAACCGCCGTCGCGCGTCATGTACATCAGCGAGACGATGGCGGTGGTGGGAAAGTAGACGTAGGTCGGTACCCGGCCGGACTCGCTCAGCACGTCGCCGAGCTTGAGTTCCACTGGCTCCAGAAACGGCCTCCAGCGGCGCCATTCGGCCTCCGGCATGGCTGCGAGCAACTGGTTCTGGCGCGGATCGGTGGTGTGGCTGGTGCTGGTGTTCATGGTGTTCTCGATGCGTTGTTCGAGCTTCCATGATCTGCATTCGGCGCCACTGCAGCCATCGGCGGTGACCGGTTTGATATGTCGTCACTGTCCTACAGCGCACACACAGTCTCACAGGGTGTATCCGTTTGTGTCTGCAGCCGACGCACCTGCCGCAGGCGCCGGTACCGGGCTATTGCGCCTTGGTGGCCGGCAGCAGCCGGTCGTATTCCTTCTTCACCACCGCATAGCACTCGCAGGTGCGCCGCTCCAGGCCCGGGCGGTCCAGCACCGTGATGTGACCGCGGGCATAGCGGATCAGACCGGCCTGCTGCAGCTTCAGTGCACCCTCGGTCACCCCTTCGCGGCGCACGCCCAGCATGTTGGCAATCAGCTCCTGCGTCATCACCAACTCGCTGCCGTGCAAGCGATCGAGACTGAGCAGCAGCCAGCGGCACAGCTGCTGATCGAGCGAATGGTGGCGGTTGCACACCGCCGTCTGCGCCATCTGCGTGATCAGCGCCTGGGTGTAG
>JANMKM010000248.1:0-2270 GCA_031372035.1 Rhodoferax sp.
GGCGTGCCCCTGCTGGCAGGCACACGCAGGGGCGCTCGCCGCGCGGCGTGGGTCCGGCGCGCAAGTGCTCATTGGATCTGTCGTAGGCCGGTCATCCGTCTTTCCTCTCCTTCATCGCTGATCCCGCGACCGTAGCCGACGGGGCCTGGCCGTCAAGGCGCTCAGGGCCGTGTCCACGCCTGCGGCTGCGGGCCGCACCCACCCTGCGCTTGTTTCCTTGACAGCCAGTCCCCGCCGGCCCGGTTGTTCGCGGGCGATGAACTCAGGAAAGACGGCGGCAACAACGGCGACCAGCCCAGGTCACTGCGCCGAACCCACCAAAGCCCACACCGGGCTCCGAATCTTGGAATCCGGTCCGTTTTGGAAACAACAGGAGGGCCGTGCATGCAAACAGACAGAACGTGAATCGACACCGAGTTTTTTATTCCTTTTCAGTTTTCCTTTTCTTCTCTTTCAACGTCCCACAGGGACAGGAGTTATCACCATGAATACCGTTACCTTGTCTGAAACCACTGCCATCGCCGCAGCCGCAGCAATCGCTATAGGCGACGCTGCCGCCGTCGCGGCTTCGCAGGAATTGCTGCTGATTCCGTTATCGAGGCTGCGGCCATCGAGTCGCAACGTGCGCAAGAGCGGCGGCGCGTCGATACCTGAGTTGGCATCGAGCATCGCGCGCGTCGGCTTGCTGCAAAACCTCACCGTGGTGGCCGCACCCGATGGCGAACACTACGAAGTCGTCGCAGGTCGGCGGCGGCTGGCCGCGTTGAAACTGCTGGTCAAGCGCCGCAAGCTGGCAAAAGACCATGCGGTGCATTGCCTGCTGGTGCCGGACTATGCGGCCCGCACCGTCAGCCTGACCGAGAACGTACAGCGCGAGGCCATGTCGCCCATTGAAGAACTGTTCGCATGGAAAGACCTTGCCGCCGAGGGGCGACCCGTGGAAGACATTGCCGCTGACTTTGGCGTGACACCCTTGGTGGTGCAGCGGCGCTTAAAGCTTGCCAATGTCTCGCCCCGACTGTTGGCGGACTTCGAGACGCAGGCCGTGACGCTGGAGCAGTTGATGGCGCTGGCCGTCACCGACGACCACGCCGCCCAGGAAGCGGCGTTCTACGACTCACCGCAGTGGCAACGCAACCCGGAAGCGCTGCGCGACCACCTGACCAGCGAAGAAATCGATGCCAGCCGCGATGCGGTGGCACGCTTCGTGGGACAGGAGGCCTACGAGCAGGCAGGCGGTGGCTTTCGACGCGACCTGTTCGCAGATGAGCGGAATGGCATTTTTCTGACGGATAGTGCGCTGCTGGAGTCACTGGCGCGAGACAAGCTTGCCTCAACGGTCGACCAGGTACAGGCGGAAGGCTGGGCATGGGTGGATGCCGCCCCGCGTGCCACGTCTGCGGACCTGTACCAGTTTCAGCGGGCGCGCAGCACGCGCCGCGCACCCAACAAGAGTGAAGCCAAGCGAATCGCCAAACTGGAAGCACAGCAAGCCAAGCTGCAAGACCGCGTCGATGACGAGAACGAAGACATGACGGACGAGCAGGCCCAGGCGCTGCATACCGAGATGGACGAGCTGGGCAACGAACTGGAAACCATTGAACGCGGGTTGATCGAATATCCACCCGCCGTGCTGACGCTGACCGGGGCCGTGGTGTCGGTCGATCATGCGGGTGCAGTCGTGGTGCATCGCGGGTTGCTGCGGGAGGAGCAGGCCAAGGCTCTGAGAACGAAACAGCAGCAGGAATCCGGCACGGCGGGTAATGGTAATGGCCCGGATGCAGGTGCTGCCGAACCCGTCAAGCTCGGCATTTCGGAGAAACTGGCGAAGCGGCTGAGTGCGCATCGCACGGCAGCCTTGCAGGCAGAAGTGGCGCGGCATCCGCAGATTGCACTGGTGGCCGTGGTGCATAGGCTGGCATTGCGTGTGGTTGGCGATGTCTACCGCCTGGAGGGGTCGCCAGTCAATATCAGCGCTTCGCCACAGGATGGACTCGGATTGCATGCGCCGGACATCGCCGAGTCGCCCGCTGCCATCGGTATGGCCGAAGTCAGGCAGGCTTGGACAGACCGCCTGCCCAAAGACCCGGACACGCTGTTTGCCGAATTGCTGGCATACCCGCAGCAGGAGCTTCTGTCTCTGCTGGCCGTGTGCGTGGCTTCAACGGTTGGCGCTGTGACCGCACGGGAAAGCGATAGGCCCGCTGTCTTGCTGGCGCAGGCGGTGGAACTGGATATGCACGACTGGTGGACACCGACGGCAGCGGGTT
>JANMKM010000106.1:0-1687 GCA_031372035.1 Rhodoferax sp.
CGCGGCACACTGCACGCAGTTGCCGCGGTTTGCCTGCCGGCACTACTACACCGAGGGGACGACCATGCCGATGAATCCCGCACTGCCGCCACTGGGCGCGTTCCACCACGTTGCGTTCCGCTGCCGCGACGCCGAGGAAACCCGCCGCTTCTATGAAGGCCTGCTCGGCCTGCCGCTGGCCGCCGGTCTCGCCTTCGACGAGATCTCGGGCACCGATACGAAGCTGCGCTACATGCACGTGTTCTTTCAGCTTGGCGACGGCAATTACCTTGCCTTCTTCGACGCGCCGGACAGCGCCAAGGAGGATGCGTTCAAGCCGCGCTCGGGCTTCAACCGGCACATAGCGATCCAGGCCCCAAGCCTGCCGGCCCTGATGGATTACAAGCGGCATCTGGAGGCCAACGGTGTGGCTTGCAACGGCCCGCTCGACCATGGCTTTGTACAGTCGATCTATTTCTTCGACCCCAACGGGATCCAGGTCGAGATCACTGCCCGCACAGACAGCCATGACGCCATCCTGGCCGAGGAGGGGCGCAAGGCAGCAGCCGACCTCGCGGCCTGGACTGAGCAGACCGCCGCAGACAAGCGCGGGCGCGGCCTGCACCTCCCGGCCTGATACGCCCCGACCTGCCCGCGTCATGACCGCCAGTTTCAAGTACGAACGCCGCCCCATCCTGATCGTCTTCCAGGAAGCCTCGCGCATCAAGGAGACCTATGCCGGCCGCAACGACACGGTGGCGCTGGAGGCCCATCACCTTGTGCCCGAAGGAAGACCCTCGGACACCGTGCTGGTCTTCATGCACCCGGCGGGAGGCACGCAGTACCTGCCCATGGTGGCCGGCTTTGCGCGCTGCGGCGTGCATGTGCTCACCTGCAACAGCCGCTACCCGCGCAATGACAGCGCACTCATCATGGAGAAGGTGGCCTGCGACCTCGGCGCCGCCGTGCGCCACGCGCGCGAGAAGCTGGGCTACCGGCGCGTGGTGCTGGCCGGCTGGTCCGGTGGCGGCTCGCTGTCGCTGTTCTTCCAGGCGCAGGCCGAGCAGCCCAGCGTCACCAGCACGCCCGCCGGTGACGGCCCCGACCTGACCCGGGCCGGTCTGCAAGCCGCCGACGGCGTGCTGTTGCTGGCCGCGCACAGCAGCCGGGCGCGCATACTGACCGAGTGGCTCGATCCCTCGATCGTGGACGAATCCGAACCGTCGAAGCGGGACGCCTCGCTCAACCTGTACGACCCGGCCCAGCCGTTGCGTCCGCCCTACCCGGCCGAGTTCCTGGCGCGTTATCGCGCGGCCCAGCTCGCGCGCAACCGGCGCATCACCGCCTGGGTGCAGGACAAGCTCATGCAGATGCGCCGCGCCGGCCATGAAGACCAGGAATACTGCTTCGTTGTCCACAGCACGATGGCCGAACCGGCTTGGCTGGATCCGTCCATCGACCCGAATGGCCGCATACCGGGCACCTGCTTCATGGGCAAGCCGCGCATGGTCAACGACGCTCCCGCCGGCCTGGCGCGTTTCACGTCGCTGCGCAGCTGGCTGTCGCAGTATGCGTACGACCTGTCCAATGCCGACGGGATCAGGGCCGCGGCCAGTGTCAGCGTGCCGGTGTGTTTGATCGAGAACGAGGCAGACGACGGCTGCCTGCCGCACCACATGCGCGACGTGCACGCCGCGCTCGTTACATC
>JANMKM010000291.1:0-4164 GCA_031372035.1 Rhodoferax sp.
GAAGAGGGTGCGGTCGCCGCGCATCGCGTCGAGGATCAATCGCTCGTAGGCCTCGAGCACCTCGCCCAGCAGGCCGGTGTCGTGCATCGCAAACTGCAGACTCAGCTTGTCCAGCCGCATGCCCGGACCCGGGCGTTTGCCATAGAACGAGAGCGACATCTTTGAGGCGTCCGCCAGGTCAAAGGTCAGATGGTCCGGGCCTTGTGCGCCCACGCCCGAGCCTGGCGGAAACATGCTCTTGGGTGGCTCGCGAAAGGCGATGGAGATGATGCGCTGGCCCTCGGCCAGGCGCTTGCCGGTGCGCAGGAAAAAGGGCACGCCGGCCCAGCGCCAGTTGTCGATGAAGCACTTCAGCGCAATGAAGGTTTCGGTCTCGGATTCCGGATCCACGCCATCTTCGCTGCGGTAGCCGTTGTACTGACCACGCACCACATCGCCAGGCTGTATCGGCAGCATGCTGCGAAACACCTTGTTCTTTTCCTCACTGATCGGTGCCGGCTCCAGCGCCGTCGGCGGCTCCATCGCCATGAACGCGAGGATCTGGAACAGGTGCGTGACCACCATGTCGCGGTAGGCGCCGGTTTGCTCGTAGAAGGCCGAGCGGTTGCCCAGGCCCAGGGTTTCAGGCACGTCGATCTGCACGTGGTCGATGAAGTTGCGGTTCCAGATCGGCTCGAACAGGCCGTTGGCAAAACGGAAGGCCAGAATATTCTGCGCTGGCTCCTTGCCCAGGAAGTGGTCGATGCGAAAGATCTGGTCTTCGGCAAAGACCGCGTGCAGGTGGCCGTTGAGCGTGACGGCACTGGCCAGGTCGGTGCCGAAGGGCTTTTCCATGACGATGCGCGAGCGCTCTACCAGGCCGGCGTCACCCAGCATGCGCACTGCCGACAGGGCCGCGTTGGGCGGCACGCTGAGGTAGTGCAGGCGCCGGCTTTCGCCCTTGAACGACTGCTCAGCCTGGGCCACGGCCGCTTTAAGGGCATCTGCGCCGGCCGCCAGCGGCACGTAGTCCAGACAACTGGAAAAGGCCCCCCAATCCCGCTCGGTCACCTTGCGCACCGGCGAGGCATCCAGCGCCGCCCGTGCGATCTGGCGAAAACCCGTGGCGTCGATGTCGTCGAGCGAGACGCCGATGATCCGGCAGGCGGGTATGAAGCCGGCGCTGGCCAGGTGGTACAGCCCCGGTAGCAACTTGCGCCGCGCCAGGTCCCCCGTGGCACCGAACAGCACTACGACCTGCGGGAAGCGGGGGCCGACCCCAGGGGGAATTTTTGCCATGGCGGAGTTTCTCTGCAATCATGAGGTGAAGAGCACCACCCGATACTACGCAAGTATTGCGCCAGCGGCGTTCCGGATCGTGCGTGAGTCCACCCCAACCTGAGGAGAGCCTGTAATGAACTATGTCGATGGATTTGTAGCCGCCGTACCTACGGTCAACCGCGACGCCTATATTCAGCATGCCAATGTCGTAGCCAGGATTTTCAAGACCCACGGTGCGCTCAGCGTGGTCGAGTGCTGGGGCGACGACGTGCCCGAAGGCAAGCTGACCTCGTTCACCATGGCGGTGAAGCGCGAGCCCGACGAGGCCGTGGTGTTCTCCTGGGTCACTTGGGCTTCGAAGGAGGCGCGCGATGCCGGCTGGGCCAAGGTGATGGCCGACCCGGCCATGCAGCCCGGCGCGAATGCCATGCCTTTCGATGGCAAACGCATGATCTACGGTGGCTTTCAGATGGTGATGCAAGCCTGAGCCATACATCCAGGAGACGCAGATCCTCGCCGGGCCGGATGCGCCATGCAGGCGATGATGAATATTGGCGAGATCGACGTTGCGGAGCTGGAGCGGGCCGCCACCGGTTAGTCGAAGCCCAGCTTGGCAGCGAGCCCAAGCAAGGGCCAAAAGCTGTCGCGATTTTTTACATCTCAAGCAAGCTCCTTTTGGTCGCCGGAGCCAAGCCATTGAGATTGCACAGGAAATTTCCAGGGGCGCACAACTTGCTTGTCTGTCCGTTGACCTCCAAGCGGGGAGGAAACAGCGGCGTGCAACGCGCCGACACCGTGGACAAGCCGGTGGCCTGAGCGCGACTTGCGCTTGCGGAAATGCCAAGACAGGAGATGACGATGGACATCTGCATCCGGCACATGGGCGCGGCGGACACCGCGATGCGTAAACAGGGTGTAGCAACACTGCTGTTTCTTTTCAGCTTGCTGGCAACGCCTGCGATCCTCGCCGCGCCCGTTGCCAGCTACCACGTGTCGAAGCAGTTTTTGGCAGATTTCACCTACAAGACGGACGATGTGATTTTGGGGCCGGCGTCCTATCGGTATCTGACTCATGCCCTGGGCTCGGACAAACACAACACCCTTCACAAGGATCAGAAAGACACCAGCGGTGCGCTTTTTGACACGACACTGATCAACGGCATTGTGCAAGGCAATCCAGTGACGGCCCACTATTCCCAACATCACTGGACCTCGCCGATTTCATTTGACCAGGGCAGTGATACGTTTCTGCAGTTTGAGACGATCCCGTCCACTACGCAGACAACACATACCTTTAGCAAGGCGAGCGCCGCTCTCTACTACCAAGGCCTGCCTGAAATTGTTGCAGGCCTTGGTGCGATAGTCCTGGATGGCAAGGCCGAGATCACAAACCTGCCGCTCCACCCGCCGGAGGGCGCATACGCGAATGCGCAATCCGCTGGCGAAATGTCGATCAGCGGCAAGTTGTTGTATGCGGGCTTCAACACCGGCGAGAAGTCAGGGCGAGTGGTCTTGAAAGTCGGGCAGACCTCTTTGCGGGCGACCGGCTTCGCCTCCCATCTGGTGCCAGCCAAGGGTCCACCAACTGACTCGGACTTCAAGGATCCGATTGCCCTGAACTTCTTCGACGCGGTGACCGGCGAACTCATTGCCGGGCAGGACCTGTTCTTGGATCACTGGAGGGCCGAGGGCAACGCCAGTGTTAGCTACGACCCACTCGTCGGTTTGAGCTTCATCGCCGATGCCGATAGCCAGGCGTTCGTGACGATGAACACCCTGAGTGCCTGGGTACTCAATCCGTTCAATGGTGTGGCAGGAATCGTCGACGGCATTTTCAGCGCGACGGGCGACTTCGCCGCCTTGCCGTGGCTGGTATCCAGTGTCGATGGGCAAACCACGGCGACATTGGCGGCAAGTGATCTGGCCCTCGACTTTGAGTTCCTGGTGCTCGCCACGGGTCTGGGTACGCCGGCCAACGATGTATTGGTCGAGATCAGCGGCGATGCTCAAGGCAGTGCCGAAGCGTTCCTGTATGTGCCTGAGCCGTCGAGCGGGCTGCTGCTGCTGATCGGTGGTCTGGTGTTGTGGGGTGCCGGTTGGCAGCGCAACACGCGCCGGGGCAGGGTTTCAAACTGACCCGTCCGCAAACGGAGACCCAAGCCTACCATTCAGGACCAAAGCCGATTTGGAAGTGACTCCGCGGTCTGGATCGGCCAGTGGGGTGCGCCGGCCAAGGTGCCTGGCCAGGTAGTGTTCGCCATGCTCCAGCACGAAGTAGCGAAAGGCCTCGGCTGCTGGCGACAGCAACTTGGACAGGGTGTGCACCACGTTCCAGGCCCGCACCACCGGGCTGCCTTGTACGTCCACCAACGCCAGCAGCCGATTGTCCAGTTTCAGCCCGAGCGTATGCAGTGACAGAAAACTGAGACCCATGCCGACGATCACGGCTTGTTTGATGGTCCCGTTGCTCGTCATCTCCATCTTTACGCGCGGCTGGGTGTGACTTTGCGCCAGAAACTTTTCCATGGCGGCGCGTGTACCACCGCGCGTGAGCTGGTGCTCACGCGCCTGATCGACGCGCCGCGCGACAAACTGTTCCGCTGCTGGACCTAGCCGGCGCTGATCGTGCAATGGTTCACGCCAGCCCGACCCCCGCATCGGCTCGCCGCAGGTTCGAGCCTGCGGCGTATTGCCGTACGACCATGAGCCTTGACTCCCCGCGTACCAGGGATGCCCTCCAGGAAGCAGCCCAGTAGCAAGGTCACGCCCTGCATCTGGCTTGAAGACCAGGCTGAGGGCCCCCCAAACGCCAGTTCAAAATGGGGCTGCAAGCCGTGGCAGCGGCGCCGCCAAGTGCAACACGTCGTCGCGCAGCCACAGTGCGCTGCGCCGGCCGCGCTCGGC
>JANMKM010000300.1:0-2922 GCA_031372035.1 Rhodoferax sp.
GAACCGGCTTTAGCTGATTTCAGCCTGCGACGTCGGTGTTGCGCAAAAATTCCACCAACCCCTGCATGTAGGTCCGCTGGTCGTCGTACATCGCCATATGGCTGCCGTTGGGGCAATGCAGATAGCTGCCCTTCGGCATGCACTCGGCCATGGCCTGCATCTGCTTCGGGTCCATGGTGTCGTGGGCCGCGCCGATCGTCAGCGTGGGCACGGTGATCTTCGGCAGGTCCACTGTGCGGTCCCAGTGCACCAGCTTGCCGCTGGCGCCAAGCTCGCTGGGGCCCTGCATGGGGACGTACACCTTGGGGTTGAGGTGCGCGAAGGCACGCTGCACCGGGTCCGGCCACTGTGCACCCGGCATGCGCAACACGTGGTGCTCGTAGTGGTGGGGCATGAGCAGCTCCATGTAGCGCGGGTCTTCCGTCGTCCCCGCCGCCTCCAGCGCCTGGAGCTCGGCCAGCACTTCGCCCGGGATTCCCGGCATCAAATGCGACTGCGCGTAGCGGTTGTATCCGGGGATGCTGCTGACCATGTTGCTGATGACCAGACCCTTGAGGTGCTGCTGGTGCTCCAGCGCGTATTCGATGGCCAGGATGCCGCCCCAGGAATGGCCCAGCAGGAAGAAATTGCCGGCGTCCAGCCCCAGGGCCAGGCGCACCTGCTCAACCTCATCGACAAAGCGCGGCAGCTCCCACAGGTCGGGGATGTCGGGCTGGCTGCTGCGGTGCGAGCCGAGCTGGTCGTAGTAGATGAATTCGATCTCCGCTTGGGGCAGATAACTCTCAAAGGCCTCGAAGTACTCGTGCGTGGCGCCGGGCCCGCCGTGCAGGAGCAGCAGTTTGATGCGCGGGTTGTGGCCGCGGCGCTGTGTCCACACCTCAAAGGGCCCGTGGGGAGTGGTGATGGTGATGCGGCGTGAGCCGCCGCTCAGCGCATCGGGTCGTTCACTGAGGAGCTTGGCATCACAGGACGGCATGGGTGCGGCTTTCAAAAATGGCTTTGCAGCACAGCTCCTTGATCGGCAAGCCGGCCTCGGCCTGCTTGCGTAAGCTGATGACCTGTTCTTCTGTAAATCTGCTTCTCTTCATGTCCGTCGTTCTCCTGGTTGACGGACTTCACTAACATCACGTTGGTACGGCAGCAGGGGGCAGGTCATGTTAATGCTACTGATTTTGCAGCACTATCACTAGGGTTCATAAAGGATAAATTGGTGGGACGTGCGGGGGTCGAACCCACGACAAACGGATTAAAAGTCCGAAATTAGAGGACAATGCTGGACAATGCAATGCAAGTTGTCGTCTGTAACATGATGATTTATATGGATAATGTGTCCAGCATTGTCTATTGACATTCTGGATCATTCGCTCATACACTGTCACCAGACTGTCACTGCCACAGTTTGTACTACAAGCGGACTCCTACTTGGCCACCCCCGACTCATCACGTTCCACGACTGGTCAGATCATCAATGGATTGACTCCAGGCAGGTTCGCCAAACTCACCAAGATCACGCCTCATGGGTCGCTGGAGGCACGCCTTCTGTCCGGTGGTACGGTCATGCTGTATTGGCGCGTGACGATCAACGCCAAGACCACCAGGGCTGTCATCGGCAACTACGATTCAAAGGCACCGCCCAAGAGCCTGACGCCCACAGCGCACGGATACTCCGCTCAAGCCGCCATTCGTGCCGCTGAGGCCCTTGCGCAGCGGCACCATGCCAACCGTGACGATGGGGGCTATGCCGCCCTACGCGCCAAGGATCAGGCAGCCAAGAGGCTTGCGGTGGCGGCGATGCACGAGGCTGATCAACACACACTCCAGAACCTGCTTGGCCATTACACCGACCACTTGAAGACTCTTGAACGCAAGTCATACCGTGATGCCAGTTCGATTTTTGCGTTGCATGTCATTGAACCCTGGCCCAAAGTGGCGGCGTTGCCGGCCAGTCAGGTCACCGGCGAGCAAATCGCAGACATGATGCGCCGCGTGCTGGACCTTGGCAAAGGGCGCACGGCAAACAAGCTTAGGAGCTACATGCGTGCCGCGTACCAGACGGCAAAGGCGTCGCGATCAAAACCCAGCATCCCCACGCACTTCAAGGCGTACAACATCACCGCCAATCCTGCCTCAGACACGGAGCCTGACGAAAGTCAAAACAAGCCAGCCAAGAATCCACTGAGCCCCGATGACCTGCGCCGCTACTGGCAAGCGATCAAGTCGATACCGGGGTTCAAAGGTGCGGTGTTGCGCCTGCACTTGTTGACCGGCGGACAACGCATCGAGCAACTGGTGAGCCTGAAAACAACAGACATGTCAGGGAAATCCATACTGCTGTACGACGGCAAAGGCCGGCCGGGCCGCGCGCCCAGACCCCATGTTGTGCCATTGCTGCCTGCCGCAATCTCGGCAATCAAGGAGATCAAACCGTCCGGCTTGTTTGCGATATCAACCGATGGCGGCGCAACACACCTTGCGGCGACGACCCTCAGTGCCTGGGCTGTGGAAGCCGCCAAGGACATCGGTGAGTTTCAAGCCAAACGCATCCGATCAGGAGTAGAAACTATGTTGTCGGCAGCCAAGGTATCGAAGGATACGCGCGGCCGATTGCAATCTCACGGCATCGCTGGAGTCCAGGATCGCCACTATGACGGGCACGACTACCTTGACGAAAAGCTCATGGCACTCAAGAAGCTGCACGCCTTATTGCGGCAGCCGCCAAAGAACAATGCGGGTACCAGCCGCAAGGCGCCGAAGCCGACTCGACGGTCGTCCACGCCAACGGCAACACGCTGAAGTCTTCGCCAAAATACAACAGGGTTGCATTTTGAGATTCCCGCATTACTGTGCTCGTGCTTGGACGTTGCTGAACACATACCACCTTGGTTTGCGGGCACGCCCAAAATCATGGAACACCACATGAGA